>JBPCIR010000125.1:0-4086 GCA_051006095.1 Rubrobacter sp.
AGCGAACCGCCCTGGGCGGGAACGAGGGCGAGACGTGTCGGCTCGGTGATAATGGCGGCGTCGGCACTGTAGCCACGCAGGACGGTCGAGAGGGCCCCAAGTCCCCCGTTCTCCTCCCCTACCGTCGCGGCCACGATGACGTCGCCGCGCAGCCCGAGGCCGAGGTCTGAGAGGGCGTCCAGGGCGATCAGGTGGGTGACGAGCCCGCCCTTCATGTCGCAGGAACCGCGTCCGTAGAGCAGGTCGCCCTCCAGGGTGCCCGAGAGCGGGTCCTCTTTCCACGCGGCCGGATCTCCGGGGTCGACGGTGTCGGTGTGGGCGTTGAGCAGGATAGAGCGTCCGCCCCCCTCCCCTCTCCTGACGCCGGCTACGTTCGGACGGTTCTCGTAAGAGGCCTGTTCACCGACGTGATCTCGGTATGGTTCCATCTCCTCGGGCGTCGCATCCCACACGTCCACGTCGAGACTGCGCTCCACAAAGGCGCGCTCGACGACCCTCCCTACAGCGCCCTCTTCGCCCGTAACGGAAGGGGTGCGCACGAGCTCCTGCAACAGGCTAACCGCGTCCTCGCGCCTGGCCTGTACTGCGCCGCTTATCGTCTCGGCGAGTCCGTCGTCGAGCTCTACCATGAGTCGCATCCTCCCTCAAGCTTCCCGGTAACGCGGCACCGTAGCACGGGCCCCTTTCTCCGGCAATACTCGGCCCGCTTGACCAGATGCCTGCTCGTAATTAGTATTGTCATTTTGGAGCGGGGTTTCGAGAGTCGGGATTCCGCGCAAAGAGATGTCGTACCCAGCTAACTTGCCAGCGGCCGGGTCCGGCCGCGATCACCCTTTCCACAGCGGCCGGGTTGGACTAGAGGGCAGAAAACGGGAGCGTGAGTTCACGGTGACAAGACGGACGAGGACCCACTGTCCGGCGGTGCTCGTCCTCGCCGTTGCTGTAGCCGTTGCGCTGGTACTCCTTGTCGGCTGCAGCGCTGGAACCGACGAGTCCTTCAAGGGGGCAGCACCAGGTGAAACCACGGGCCCTACGGGGTTGGTGGGCGGAAAGATCACGGTCGCCTCCAACATCGCCTACCCGCCTTTCGAGTCCTCGCCTAGAAGCGAGCCGAAAGGATTCGATATAGACCTCATGAACGAGATCGGCAAGAGGGCGGGCTTCGAGGTCGAGTACGAGAACGTCAGGTTCGACAGCATACTGCGCGGAATCGACGCCGACCTCTTCGACGCGGCCATCTCGGCGATGACCATAACCAAAGAGCGCGAGCAGCAGATAGACTTCTCTGACCCCTATTTCAACGCCGACCAGGCGCTCCTGGTAAGGAGCGATTCGGAAGTCCAGAGTATCGATGACCTCACCGAGGCGTCCGTAGGCGTCCAGGCCGGCTCGACGGGCCAGATCAAAGCCGAAGAGCTACTCGACGACGAGCAGATAGGAGAGATCACGCCTTTCAGGACCATCGGTGAGGCCTTCGCGGCGCTCAAGGAAGGGAAGGTCGAGGGGGTAATCTACGACCTCTCCGCCGCGCACAGGAAGATCGTAGCGAACGGCGGGGAGATCGAGTTCGTCGAGTCCATCTCGACGGGCGAGCAGTACGGGATAGCGTTCCCCACGGACAGCCCGCTCGTCGACCCCGTCAACAGGGCCATGGTCGAGATCAAAGACGACGGCACCTACGATAAGCTCTACGAGAAGTGGATCGGGATGCCCCCCGAGGAGATACCGTAGAAGGCTTGTCAGCACTTCAGCATTTCAGCTTGTCAGCCTCGTCCGCCAGGGAGTCTCGCTTCATCGGTCGGGCGACGCCCCAAGCAAGGCTGAAGTGCTGACAAGCCGGCGCAGCCGGCTTGCTGAGATGCTGACAAGCCGCGAAGCGGCGGGCTGAAATGACTGCGATTCTGAGATCGGTTCTCTCGATCTCTGTGGCGACCGTTCTCTCCAGGGCGACGGGGTATGCGAGGTGGATGGCCCAGGCCGCGGTGCTCGCGAACGGGTTGGTGGCGGACGCCTATGCGGCCTCCATCCTGTTGCCGAGCCTGATCTACGAGCTTTTCCTGGGCGGCATTCTCTATTCGATCTTTATCCCCGTCCTGGTGGACCGCATCACCACGCACGGTGAGGAGGACGCCCGGCGCCTGACGAATGCCCTGTTCACGATGGTACTGCCGCTGATGGTGATCCTCTCTCTCGTTGGCATGGTGTTCGCCGAGCCGTTCGTGAGGCTGGTGACCAACTGGCAATCTGCGGATGCTCTCTCCGCGGCCGGTGCCGAGCGAACGCTGGATCTCGCGGTGCTCTTCTTCCGAATATTCATCTTGCAGATGTTCTTCTACGGCATAAGCACTATCGGCACCAGCGTCTTGCAGGCCCACAGGCACTTCTTCCTGCCCACCTTCGCCCCCGTTTTGAACAACCTGATAGTCATAGGCTCGTTCGCCGCCTACTACTTCTTGCAGGAGAACGACCAGCGGCTCGCCCTCTACGTGCTCGCCTTCGGCGTGACGGTAGGGGCCGCGGTCATGGCCCTGGCCCTCATCCCGACGATGTTGGCCCTCGGCTACAGGCCTCGCCCGCAGTTCGGCCACCCCGCCCTGCTCCCCACAGCCAGGCTCGCCGGGCCGATGGTCGTTCTGGTCGCGGCCTCCGTCGGCTTCCAGCTCTTCGGGGCTTACCTGGCAACGGGGTTCGAGGCGCTCTCCGAGCTCAACTACGCCTTCACGATCTTCTCGCTCCCCTACGGCGTCTTCGTCGTCGCCATCGCGACCGCGCTCATGCCCGAGCTCTCAGAGAAGCACTCCCTCGGAGACGCCGATGGTTACCGCGAGACGTTCTCCTTCGGGCTGAGGACGATGACCTTCGTCGTCATACCATCGGCGGTGGGCATGATCTCGCTCTCCGAGCCCATCGTCGGGTTGCTCTACGAGCGCTTGAACTTCGATGCCGGGGCCACCGAGGCAGTCTCCAGGTTGCTCGTGGTCTACGGTGTTGGGCTGCTCGGCTACTCGGTTTACTTCTTCCTCGTTAGGGCTTTCTACTCGCGGCAGAACACGAAGACCCCTGCCCTGTTGAACGTAGCCATCTTCGGGCTCTACGCGGTCCTGGCCTACGGCCTCTCCCGCGTCTGGGGCGTGACCGGCGTGGTGCTCGCCCTCGCCATAGCCTACGCCGTGCTTGCCATCCTCGGCCTCGCGGCGACGCGCCGGGAGATAGGCCTGATAGATGGCAGGCGCCTCCTTCGCTCCCTTCTCAAGATCTTTGCTGCCGGGACGGTCATGTACGCCGTGGCCACTGCAGGAACGTTGCTCGTCGGGGAGGGCTCGAAGTTCGCGGATAGACTCTTGATCCTCGTCACGATCGGCGGCGCCTCGCTAGCCGTCTACGTCGGGGTTGCGTTCGTACTGAGGACGGAGGAGCTCGAGTCCGCCTTCGCCCTCCTGCGGCGTTCCACCGGGAAGGCCGCAGGCTAGGACCCTTCCTGAGCCTCCCAGACGGTGCTTGAAAGGTTCTTGATCATGTCTTGCCCCTGGTACACGTCGGCTGAGCCGTGCTTGCTCAGGATCGCTATGACGTAATGGCGGTCGTCGTTCTCGACGATACCGACCTCGTCGTAGACCGTGTAGAGCCAGCCGGCCTTGTTCGCCGCATCCACGTCGTCGGGGAGGCCGGCGTCGAGCCACCAGTCGAGTTTGTTCTCGTGCATGAGGTCGATCATGTACCCGCAACTCTTCTCGCTCGCGGCCTTGCCCTCGGCTATCTGTTGCATCATGGTCGCCATGTCGCGAGGCGTGCTCCTGTTGTCGAGGGCAGGAACGACGCCCCTCTCACTGCTCACCTTCTGGGAGAGCAGCGTGTCCTCGGCCCCCATAGAACGGGCGACCTCGTTGACGTGGTCGGCTCCCCCCACTTTGCGCACGAGGGCGTTGGCGGCGACGTTGTCTGACTGGGTCATCATCAGCAGCAGCAAGTCCCCTACGGTCTGCTTGGTCCCAGCCTTCTCCCACTGCAACCACCCCGCTCCGGCGGCCCAGTCTTCTTCTTTGATCTCGATCTCCTGCGAGAAGTCGAGCTCGCCATCGTCCACCT
>JBPCIR010000126.1:0-12791 GCA_051006095.1 Rubrobacter sp.
TTGCGATCCTCGTGCATGCGGGCGCGGCCCGGCAAAGGCCGCCTGGTAATGATCCATCCGCAGGAGGCCTTGCTCCAGGAAGCGAGGGCATTCCAGCAAAGCGAGGCTTTCGCGCCGTATCGCAAACTACGGCAGGCCGCCGAACACAGGCTGGCGCGGCTGATGAAACTCGGCGCGCGCCAGGCCCGCTACGTCGGGCGTACGAAGACCCTCTTCCAACTGCTGATGGCCGCCACCGTCGCCAATCTCACGCTCGTGGCGACGAAGACCGGCCTCATGCGAGATCGCAACCACCCAGGGGCGATCATCTCTACACATGTCTCCGCCCTGCTTGCGCTAATGATCGCGATTTGCCGTATATCTGCCACTCGTCTGTTGCTCAAAAGCTCCGGAACCATGTTTCGAGCATGGCTTTTCGGCCACACTTCTAGAACGCACCGGACAAACTTCACTAGATGTGTGACTCCGAAGGTCGCGAGTTCGAGCCTCGCCAGTCACCCTCCAATACAGGTCGGTAGGCAACGGATATGGCGTGTTCTGCAAATGCCTGCGATCACGCCTCCCGGCACTCGGGCGTACAGAGGGCCCAGGGAAGGCTCCGCTGCTATAGTGTCTTCTCGAGGGAAGCAAGGAGGACATCGAGGTAGTGGCCAGCCCACCAACAGGCACAGTCACCTTTCTATTCACCGACATAGAAGGCTCCACCAGGCTCTGGGAACACGATGCCCCGGCCATGCAAGCGGCGTTGGCCCGCCACGACGAGTTACTCAGGTTGGCCATAGAGGAGCATGGCGGTTACGTCTTCAAGACTGTCGGTGACGCCTTCTGTTGTGCCTTCCCGACAGCCCCCGATGCCCTGGAAGCCGCCCTGGAGACTCAGCGTGGGCTCCTCTCTTCGGAATGGGAAGATATGGGGTCCCTTGGGGTGAGGATGGCTTTGCACGTTGGCGCGGCAGAGGAGAGGGGCGGGGACTACTTCGGCCCTTCTGTAAACAGGGTGGCGAGGCTGCTTGCCACGGCCTACGGCGGGCAGGTGCTGCTCTCGCTACCTACTCAGGAGCTGGTACGCGATCGGCTTCCTGCGGGGACGAATCTCAGGGACCTCGGCGAACATCGTCTCAAGGACCTCTTCAGGCCAGAGAGGGTCTACCAACTCCTCGCTCCTGAGTTGCCCGTGGAGTTCCCTCCGCTCAGAACCCTCGATGCCTACCGCAACAACCTCCCCTTACAGCCAACCCCCCTTATAGGACGCGAGAAGGCGATCGCTGAGGTCTGCGAACGGCTCTCGCGCCCCGAGGTCAGGCTCTTGACCCTAACGGGGGCGGGAGGGACGGGGAAGACCCGCCTGGGCTTGCAGGCGGCGGCGGAGCTTACGGAGGAGTTCGAGGACGGGGTCTTCTTCGTCTCGCTGGCAGCCGTCAGCGATCCGGAGCTCGTTGTTGGCGCTGTGGCGGGGACGCTCGGGGTGAAGGAAGCGGGCGGGCAACCGCTCCTGGAGAGCCTCGAGGACTACCTGTACGAGAAGCATATCCTCCTCCTCGTGGACAACTTCGAGCAGGTCCTGGAGGCGGCGCCTGTGGTGAGCGAGCTGCTGTCGGCCGCTCCTAACCTGAAGGTCCTGGCCACAAGCCGCATACCCTTGAGGCTCTACGGAGAGCACGAGTATACGGTACCTCCGCTCGCCCTGCCTGACCCCGAGCGGCCACCGCCGGTGGAACGCCTTACCCAGTACGAGGCGGTAAGGCTCTTCGTGGAGCGGGCCCGGGCCGCCAAAGCCGACTTCTCCGTGACCAACGATAACGCCCCTGCCGTAGCGGAGGTCTGCAATAGGCTCGACGGTTTGCCCCTGGCCATAGAGCTTGCTGCGGCGCGCATCAAAGTCCTCTCCCCCCAGAAGATGCTCGGTCGCCTTGGCAACCGCCTAAAGCTCCTTACCGGGGGAGCGCGAGATCTCCCTGAAAGGCAGCGAACGCTTAGGAGCGCGATCGAATGGAGCCACGGGCTGCTCGAAGAGGACGAGCAGGTACTCTTCGCCAGGCTTTCCGTATTTGCGGGGGGACGCACCCTCGAGGCCATAGAAGCCATCTGCGACGCCGAGGGCGACTTTCCCGTTGACGTACTCGACGGGTTGTCCTCACTGGTAGACAAGAGCCTTCTCCAGCAGAAGGAGGGGGTAGGGGGAGAGCCGCGCTTCGTGATGCTAGAGACCATCCACGAATTCGCCCGCGAGAAGCTACAGGAGAGCGGCGAGGCCGAGGAGCTAAGGAGGCTTCACGCCGGGTACTTCCTGGCCCTGGCCGAGGAGGCCGAGCCGGCAGTGGAGGGAGCGCAGCAGGCAGCATGGGTGGAACGCCTCGAGGAGGAGCACGACAATATGAGGGCAGCCCTCTCCTGGTCGCTTGGGCAGGGCCAAAATGCCGAGCTGGCGCTGCGGATGGGCGCAGCGCTCGGAGAGTTCTGGTACTTGCGAGGGTACTTCGGCGAGGGGCGCAGATGGCTGGAGGAGGCGCTGGCGAAGTCTGGCCGCACACCGAAGGCGGCGCGCGCAAGGGCCCTGCACAGGGTCTCCTGGCTGGCATTTCTGCAGGGCGACCTCGACCGGGCGGAGGAGGCCAGTGAGGAAGGCCTGGGGCTGGAAGGCGTGGAGCTCTTCCGGACGGGAGGCGGTGACAGCACCGCCGCCGACCTCCAAAGAATGTTGGGGATGGTGGTAGGAAACCGGGGCGAGCTCGAGCAGCAGACAGAATTGCTCGAAGACAGCCTCGCGCTCAGCCGGGAAGCTGGCAGCCTCAGGGGCATGGCTGCCTCCATCTTCATCCTGGGAGTCACGTGGAGGGCACGGGGTGACTTCGAGAGGGCGACACAGCTCTTCGAAGAGGCACTCATGATGTTTAGGGAGACGGGAGATCAGGCACTGATCGCCTCCGTGCTGACCCACCAGGGGTTCACGTTCGTGCTCCAGGGCGACCTCGAGCGAGCGACGGCGGCCAGCGAAGAAGCCGCGGCGATGCTCCGAGAGCAGAAGCATAGATCCTACATTGCTGATACCCTCAACAACCTGGGGTGGGCAGCCCTGCTCGAAGGCGACTCCGAGCGGGCCGGAGCTCTGTATGCAGAAAGCACGCGATTGAGCCTGGAAATAGGAGACAATCTGGCCGCTTCCGAATCCTTGCTGGGATTGGCTTGCGTGGCCGAGGCTCGTGGAGAAGCCGAGCGGGCGGCCCGGTTGTTCGGGGCGTGCGAAGCGCTGCGCGAGGCGAGAGGTACCCCGCCGGAGCCCGGAGAGAGAGCGCTCCAGGAGCCCTACCTCGCGGCCGCACGCTCTCAATTGGATGAGGCAGTGTGGCAGGAGGCTTGGGCGGAGGGTCGAGCAATGAAGCTGGAGAAGGCCATCTCCTACGCATTGGAGGTGGAAGAGGCAGGCGGCTGATTCTCTGTTTAGCCCGTTACTGTGAGCCCGTTACTGTGAGCGCGGACTCCCTGAGGAGCCTGACCGGGGCTGCGCGCACCGCCTCGCAAGTCCCGGCGCGATATCCCGGGCTTACAAACTAGGTCGTTACTCGGCCAGTTCTAGCTGCTCGACCCTCTCCCTGAGATCCTGGATCTGTGCGGCCTGGGTCGTCAAGAGGGTGGCTAGCAGGAGCTCACGGGTGGCCTGCTCCCTTATGCCGCCATACCCCGCCAGGTCGAGCGCCGTGCGCGCATCCTCCGACGCCTCCTCATATGTGGCTTCCATCGACTCAAGCTCGACATCGCTGGCCGTATAACGTCCGTGTACCCTGCGTCCGTGCACCCTCCGTCCATGCACCCTTCGAGTCTGCCCTCCTACCGACCTGACGGCACTCTCGGCGTTGAGCCGGCCGTATCCGTAGAGGTGACTGTGACCCTGCTCATCGTACTCGCCGTCTTCCGGATCGATCTGCTCGCAAGCGCGCCGCAGAACATCATTTACCTCGTCCCTGGTAAGCGACGGATTGCAGGACAGCACCAGAGCCGCCACGCCCGCCGCACCAGGACAGGCGCTTGAGGTCCCGCCGAAAGAATTCGTGTAGTCGTCATTACTGTACCCCGGTCTCGCTGTACGATCGGTGGTCCAGATCCCCGGCGTCAGCGGCGCCGGACGGTCCTCCTCGGGGAACTCGAAGTCGTTGCTGGGGAAGGCGCAAAATATAGCGTCACCGAAGTCGCTGTAGACGCTGCGCACACTCCGGTCGTTGGAGGCGGCGACGGCCAGTACTCTTTCGTAGCTGGCATACCCATCATTGTCCACGCTCTCGTTGCCGTTGCCGGCCGCGAACAACACGATGCAGCCCTTGCCGTTTCGACCACGGGTAACCACGTAGTCGAGGGCCAACCGCGTGCTGTCGGGCAGGGGAACCACCGTGTCATGAAGGGGATCGTTGGGGTCCCACCACCTCCCGTCTGCGGGACCCCAACTACACGAGATGACATCCGCGCCGTTCTCCGCGGCCCAGTAGAAGGCATTCGCTTCACCTTGAGAGCCTAGTTGCGACATCATCCGTATGGGCATCAGCTTCGCCAGGGGCGCCACGCCGGAGGCCCCGAACTTTCCGTCGGCGCAAGCCACGCCAGCACAGGCGGTACCGTGATTCTCATCGCGACCACCGGGGCGGGGATCTGCGTCGTTTGCGGTGGTGTCTCGGGGTGCGACGAGCTTGCCTGGGCTGGAGAACTCGTCATGATCCATATCGGTTCCCGTGTCGATGATGGCTATCGTTGTGCCTTCACCTTCGGTGATGGCGTGGGCGGCTTCGACGTTCGCGCTGGCGCTGACCCACTGGCCACCGATCGTGGTCGTCTTGAGATGCCACTGCTGCGGGAAAATGGCGCGTTGAGCCAGACGCCGCACCAGTTCGGGATTGCAATACTCGACGTCTTCACGCCGCAGCAACTCGTTTGCGATATCGAAGACTGCCTGGCCCGACCCTTCAGGGGCAGCCGCGAAGAACGCATTGGTAGCGTAAGGAAGTTCTTGTTTGACGGTCAAGCCTGCCTCACGCAAAACCTCCAAACATTCATCCCGCTTCTTGTCGTCGAAGAACTTGACGAACAGGTTCTCGGTGTAGAGCACCGGCTCACGGGTATTCTCATCCACCAACACGCGGCCAGCGAAACGCGTGGCCGGGGACTCGTGCAATTCCCGCCGCACTTCTTCCATTGAACGTGACGACTGTTCGGGGCGCCGATAGACTTCTATACCGACCTGTGGGAAGCTCAGTACGGACTCCATGTTATCCAGCAGTGCCGCTTCCGGGGGCGTAACGGGCCCCTCCCTAAGCGACCTTCCACGGCGTGCGCGCACCGCCACCAGGTCAGGGTCGACCTCCAACTGGACCGTCTTGCCGTTCTCGCCGCCGTACGTGACCTCAGGCATTTTCTGCCACACCTCCGTTCCCAACCAGAGCTCCATAACGGAACCAGTGTACGAACCATTTCAATGGTAGCAGAGCCCGATGAATCCTCGATGAATCTCGAATGAACTCGCGTGCAGGCGGAGTGGAGCTCGCGTCCTCGCGGCTGTCGTCCCCTCCGGGGGTGCCCGTGCGCATCGTAGGTTGTACTATGGTCTGGTTCCGATGAACCCTGCGGCGGAGAGCAGCTCTGGCACAAGGAGGACGAGGTTCAGTGTCGGTGGAAGAGAACAAGGCGCTGGTGCGCCGCTTCCTGGAGGAGCAGGCCAGGGGGAACCTGGGCGTGATCGACGAGCTGCTCAGCCCGGATTTCGTCGATCGCGGCCTGCTTCCCGGACAAGGTCCGACCCGCGAGGACTTCAAGCGGGCCGTTGCCGAGATCCTAGACGCTTTCTCTATCATCAGCTTCACCATCGAGGAGCAGGTCGCCGAAGGCGACATGGTCGTCACCAAGTACACGGAGCGAAGCGTCATCAGGGGCGAGTTCGCCGGCTTACCCCCTACAGGAACGGAAGAGAACTTCGAAGGCATCTACATCCACCGCATCTCGGAAGGCAGGATCACCGAGGAGTGGAGTCAGGCGAACACGCTACACACGACGCTGGAGCGGCTCGAGCAGGAGATGCGCGAGCGCGAGCGAGTCGAGCAGGAGCTCAGGGTGGCGCAACGTATTCAGCACGCCTTGCTCCCTAGAGACTTGCCCGAGCTCGAGGGTTGGAAGATAGCCTACGACTACCGGCCTGCGCGAGAAGTGGGTGGCGACTTCTACGACTTCCTTCCCTTATCGGACGGTCGCTTGGGCGTAATCATAGGCGACGTCTCGGGCAAGGGGATACCTGCGGCACTGGTAATGGCCAACACCCAGAGCGTGCTTCGTGCCATCGCCCGAAGGGGGGACATCGATCCAGGGCCGGTGCTGGCGGAGGCCAACGAAGTCCTCTTTACGTACCTTCCGCCAAACATGTTCGCCACCTGCTTCTACGCCGTCCTCGACCCTACTGAGGGTCGGCTACGATACGCCAACGCCGGCCACAACCTACCGTGCTGCTGGCACGAAGGTCTTGCGACCGATCTCAGGGCGAGCGGGATGCCCCTCGGCCTCATGCCAACCATGGACTATGAGGAGAAGGAGAGAACCCTCGCGCCGGGAGATGGCGTGCTCCTCTACAGCGATGGGCTGATCGAAGCCCACGACCCGCAGCGTGAGATGTTTGGTACGTCACGAATGGTGGAGTTTGTTGGTGCCAACTCGGGAAAGGCGACGTTGATCGATTCTCTGCTGGCCAAGTTGAAGCAGTTCGCCGGAGAAGGGTGGGAGCAAGAGGATGACATTACCATGTTGACCCTCCAGAGAAATCGACTCTCGTAACCCTCTTCGGAAGACTCTAGAGACGGTGGTACTGTAGAGTGATGTCGTGATGGGAGGGATGGCCGGACCGGGTTGAGGAGTCGGTTGGATGAGCGCCCGTGCCGCCTCCTGGCTCGCCTGGTCGCTTTGCGTGTTGTCCCTCGCGCTGACGGCCCTGAGCCTCTCGCTCTTGACGCTGACCCTGTTCAGTCCTGACGAGCCCACCAACTACTACTGGTTAGAGACTACGGTGATCGCAGCGAGTTACTCGACGGTCGGCGCGGTCGTCGCCCCCCGCCTCCGTAGAAGCCCCATAGGGTGGCTTTTTTGCGCGATAGGGATCTCCTTCGCGGTGGTTCACTTTAGTGCCGAGTACGCTATATACACGCTGCTGGCCAGGCTCGCTTCCGGGGGGTGAAGCTTCGGTCTGGATCTGGTCCTGGGTCTGGGTCCCGGCCATCGGCCTCATCGTGTTCCTGGACCTTCTGTAGTTGATCGGCGTTTCTACCGCAGTAAGTACGACACCAGAAAGACTCTCGAAGCGTTCTCGGCCCAGTTGCGCGAGGACACAGATCTGGACGCGCTAAGCGACGACCTGGTTGGCGTAGTAAGGGAGACGATGCAGCCGCGACACGTCTCCCTGTGGCTGCACCCAGGTACGACTTCGAAGGGTGAGCAACCAGGCTAGCTGTCCCGGGCGGCCCGCGATCACGGTTCTGGATGAGTCAATCGTGCGTGGAGGACCTCGTAGGTCTCAACGTCTGTGACGGTGCCTTCGAAGGCTTCGGCACCGAAGACTCGAAACCAGTGCGAAGCCTCGTCGGTGGCGTGCATATTTTCCTCACTTTCCCACAGGGTCACCGCGGCCAACTTACCGTCCTCCGGGTTGGCGAGGAGCAAGCCACCGCTGTAACCAACCTGCATCCTGAGCGCTGGGATGACGTGCTCTTCGATCTCCCGGTGCCCCTCTTCGAGGCGCTCCGGGCGCACGTCGAGCTGGGTTACCCGCGCGAACATAGCACCACCGCCTTTCCGGCTTGACGCATGGACTCTCCCATTATGTCGCATTCTTAGGATCGTTGTATCCTGCCTTGTGCGCCCACACCCCGGGAGCAGGCGCAGACAACTTTGCGTTCACGATTGACCTTCGCGCTCGGTTTCAGGCAAACTGGTTCGTATCGTAACCGATATCCTGGAAGCGAGGCATCCCATGGCAAGAAGGCGCCCAACGGCGTTTCCGCCCCGGCAACGTCCCCAGGCGAGCGGAGCGAGCCCGCAGTGAGGTCTGCGAGGGTCCACTGACCTTGCGGCCGGCTTCGTTGGTCGGCATGAAGGGCCTTATGTTAGTGGCGGTTCTGTCGACCGCCCTGGCAGCCTGCTCTCCGGGGGCTGAGCGAGAGACGCAGCAAGCGGGTGAAGGGGCCAGGCAGAAGACAGCACATCAGGGAACCACGACCTCGGACAAGAGTGCCGAGGCTGCACCCGCCCGCGAACGTGAAACCACAACCACCGACTCCCGCGCTAAGTGGGACTACGTGGCACTGGGCGACTCCCTGGCCGTGGGGGTGGGCGCACGCCGCGGCTATGTGACCCGCTACTCGGAGCGCCTCCAGAGCGACACGGGCTCCAGGGTCAGAGTAACCAACCTGGGCGTAAGCGGCCAGACGAGCACCCAGCTGCTCCGCTCACTCCGTCATGACCCGGCGATGCGAAAGGCGTTGGGTGGGGCCGAGGTCGTAACATTGAACATCGGCCTGAACGACCTGGGGCAAGCGAGCAGATCCTACGAGACCGGCACCTGCGGAGGACCACGAAACAAGGCGTGTCTGCGCGAGGCCGTCGAGAGGGTCGAAAGGAACTGGGATGCCACGATCCGAGAGATCTCGAGCTTGACCTCCACAGAGGACACCATCATGCGCTCGGCGGGCTTAGGCTACACACCGCGGGCAGGGAGGGACTTCGAGCCCTACGTAAGCGAAGCGACCCGCCACTTCGCCTCGGCAGCAGCCAAGGGCAACATACCCTACATCGAGGTCCACCTCGGTGGCGGGAGCATGAGTGAGGACGAGCTACACCCCAACGACAAGGGCTACACCATGATCGCCGACCGGCTGGCAGAGCTCGGGTACCAGCCTCTATACCCCCGCTGAACGAATCACGCGAGGTGGTAGTGCGCCCTCATTCCCGCTCCGCTCCTCCCGCCGGAAGCGAACTACCGAATCACGTACCAGCCGTTGCCCCGGCCGAGTTCCCGGAGAAATCCTGATACCTGAAGCCGTGACGTGTTCACCGTGTCTCGTTCGTTGCCTCCCCATTCACATACCCGATGTGGATATGATCTCTGTGCAGCTCGAGTTGATCGGGGGCGAGGATCCAGCCCCTCTGGTTCCCGTATCCCAAATCTCTAGCCCATCTCGGTGGTCCTATTATCTGATCCGGCCTCCTCCCGGATGGTATTCCGGCGAGGATCTCGCCTATCTCCATAACGTCCTGGTCCGTAGCGTTGCCTTCGACAGGCTTGCCGTCAACCCACCACACGTCAGCGGCCCTGCCGTAGTAGTGAGTGTTGGGCAGACCACCGGCTTTACCGTAGCCCTCTGGTATGCGAGGACCGTCCTCGACGCCAGGCAGGAAATAGTGGCCCTCCTTGAAGGCCCGGACACAGATCCGGTGCTCCTGAGTCAGAGTACGAAGCGCGGCTATCAGGCGCTGGTCCACGATCCCTCGCTCCAGATCCCTCACCGCTTGTGGCGTTGCACCGAATCTGGGACTCTCGAGAAGCTTGCGCACCTCTGGCCCGGCGTCCTTACCCTCCAGGGAACCTGGATCCCATATTCCCCTCCCGACGCCCGTCGGGCATGCAGGCGTGAGATCCACGTCTTCCACGCTCCCACAAGCAGTGAGCAGCACGGCGCCAAGGAGTATGGCCGCGCCTACGGCCGCCCGCAGGAACCACAGAAAGTTGGAACCCTGTCGCACCCCACCATATTATGCTGTGAGAAGCCAGGAAGATGTGCCGCAGCCACAAAGAGTGCGCAAAACTCGAAAACAAGAGCCGACTGGCTGAAATGCTAGCAAGCTGTCGAACCGACCTCGTCGTGCTAGGCTGGCGCAAACGACCGTTCAGGGAGGACTTTATGGAATATCGCAGGCTAGGACGTTCGGGACTCTTCGTCTCTACGCTGACACTCGGAACGATGACCTTCGGTGGACAGGGGGGCTTCAGCAAGGTCGGCTCAACGGACGTTGCCGGGGCACGCAGGCAGGTGGACATGTGCCTGGACGCCGGGGTCAACCTCTTCGACACCGCGAACATCTACTCTGGCGGCGAGTCTGAGGAGATACTGGGGGAGGCGATCTCGGGCCGGCGAGACGACCTGCTCCTCGCGACGAAGGTTCGCATGTCTGTGGGAGACGGCCCCAACGATACCGGTCTCTCGCGACACCACATAATCCGCCAGTGCGAGCAGAGCTTGAGGAGGCTCCGCACCGACTATATCGACCTCTACCAGGTCCACGAGTGGGACGGCCTCACCCCGCTCGAGGAGACGCTGGAGGCGCTGGATACGCTCGTCGAGAGCGGCAAGGTACGCTATGTGGGATCGTCCAACTACTCAGGCTGGCAGCTGATGAAGGCGCTCGGCATCTCCGAGAGGGTCGGGCTGCAGCGCTATGTCAGCCAGCAGATCCACTACACGTTGCAGGCGAGGGAGGCCGAGTACGAGTTGGTGCCACTCGCCATAGACCAGGAGTGCCCCATCCTCGTGTGGAGCCCTCTGGCCGGTGGCCTGCTATCGGGCAAGTACAGGCGCGACAAGGACGCCACGGAGGGACGACATGTGGAGGGCTGGGATGAGCCTCCCGTCCACGACACCGAAAAGCTCTACGACACCATAGATGTGCTGGTCGAGATCGCGGACGATCGAGGCGTGTCCGCCGCACAGATAGCCCTCGCGTGGCTGCTGGGGCGACAGGGTGTGGCCTCGGTCATAGTCGGCGCCCGGACCGACGAACAGCTAGCCAACAACCTCGAGGCCGCCGGGCTCCAGCTCTCCGAAGAGGAGATCCGACGCCTCGATGACGTGAGCTCCCCGCCGCTGATCTACCCGTTCTGGCACCAGGCCAAGACAGCCTCCGACCGTCTCGGACCAGCCGACCTGTCACTCCTCGGCCCGCATCTGAACGAGGGGTCCTGACCTCGAAAGTAGAATATCGTCTGCCAGTACAACTCTGTTCCCAGAGAAATCCTGATACCTGAAGCCTAGAAGCTTGCGGTCGTCTCTGCTGGAGGTCCGATGCTGGTCGTGAGGTAGACGTATGAACCGCGCTCTAGCTTACTCCCTGCCTGCGGTTCCTGACTCGAGATCACGCCCGCAGGTACGGTCTCACTGGAGACTTCCCTTACACCACCCAGTGGGAGGCCCGCTCGGTCCAACTTACCCTCAGCCTCTGAGTAAGTGAGGCCGATCAGATCAGGTACTCTAGCCACCTGCGGTCCTTCACCGACCGTAAGCACGATCTTCGATCCCACCCTTGCCTCGTTTCCGCCGGCTACCGACTGCTCCAATACTCTACCGGCGTCCTCCTCGGGGCTATCTCGAGGGCTGAGCTCGACCTGGAATCCTGCCTTGTCGAGGCGTTTTCGCGCCGCTCGCTCGCCGAGGTCTTTCACCGAGGGAACATCTACTTCCTCGTGTCCGGCACGCGCTCCCTCGGACGTTTGTGGTGAGTCTGCGACACCGCCTCCCAGAACGCCGGGGACGCCACTATCCCGAAGCAGGCTATAGCCGCCGATCCCGAGCACTGCGACCAGGAAAGCGAAGGTCGTAAGGAGCCAGAACACCCTCCTCCGGCGTGTGCCTGCGCGGTTACCGGTGGCAACGACAGACGCAGGCAGTTTGAGGGTCTGTGTTGCTGCCTCCGCCGGGGCCGTAGTGCTCGGTTCGTTCGGGAAGGAGGCTACCGAGGGTAGCCCGGCGCGTACCCGCCCGAGGTCTTCGATGAGCTTGTCCGCACTCCCATAACGGTCTTGTGGGTCCGTAGCGAGGAGCCTCATGGCGATGGCGTCCATGCCTTCCGGAACCTCGGAGTTTAGCTCCCTCGAACGAGACGGCGGCCCACCCGCGTGCTCGGCAGCCACGTCCGCAGGAGTAGTGACGTTGAACGGCACCCTACCGGTAAGCGTTTCGTAGAGAACTACGCCCAACGAGTAGAGATCACTTTCAGGCCCAACCCGCTCGCCCGCCGCCTGCTCGGGGGACATGTACTTTACGCTGCCGAGAATGTCGCCCGAATGGGAGATCGTGGTCGACTCGACAGCCCGCGCGATACCAAAGTCCGCAACCTTTATGTGCGCCGAGCCTGCGATAAGGATGTTGCGCGGTTTGACGTCGCGGTGGATGATGCCCCGTTTGTGCGCAGCCTGCAAAGCCTCAGCGACCTGCAGCGCCACCTCCGCCGCCGTCCCTGGCGAAAGTATCCCCTCGTTCTTGATCCGGTCCCCGAGATCGCCCTCGGGTACGTACTCCATAACAATGTAATAGGTGCCGTCCTCAGCCTCTCCCCAATCGAAAATGGGGACGATGTACCTGTTGACGAGGGCTGCGGCACTCTTTGCCTCGCGCCTGAAGCGTTCGACGAACTCCTCGTCTCGGGCGTAGCGGGCCTTCAACAGCTTGATCGCGACGTGGCGATCCAGGACCTTGTCGCATGCCAGGTAAACGTCGGCCATGCCTCCGCTGCCAGCCAGGGCTCGTAGCTGGTACCGATTGTCGATGAGGGTTCTCTCCACACAACCGATTGTATCCGTCGGGGCTTGCGTTGTAACGTGACAATGCCACGTTCAGGTTAGTGCTTGTGAATGGGTGACGGAACCCTACAATCCCTTAAACGCTTGGTGTGAGTTCTGGGCTCACCACCCCAACAGGTCGGCGAAGGCCAACCGAGGACGACCGAGCTGGTCATTGAGCCAGATGCCGAAGTTGTGCAGAGCTACCCTCGCCGCCAAACGT
>JBPCIR010000127.1:0-4872 GCA_051006095.1 Rubrobacter sp.
GGCAGGACCGTGTTGCTGGCCGTCCTGCTCGCCTTCCTGTGCGCGGCGTGCGACCGGTCTGCGGAAGAGAGCGGAAAGAGCGGCAACGACATCGAGCCCATCACCACAGGGCAAGGGAACAAAGAGGAGAACACTGCGGGACAAGGGAAGAAAGAGAAGAACTCCGCGGACCCAGATCGGGCTTTCGTGGAACGGGTCGAAGTAGGCACCCTGGCTACGGACCTCGAGGTGCCATGGTCTTTCGCGTTTCTGCCTGGCGGGGACGCCCTCGTTACCGAGCGCGACTCGGGGAAGCTCCTGCGGGTAAGCCCCTCCGGTGAAGTCGAGGAGATTCAGACCTTACCTGAGGGTGGCTCTGGCGAGGGCGGGCTCCTCGGCGTCGCTGTCTCCCCCGACTACGAGGATGACAGCTACATCTACGCCTACTACACGACCGAAGCGGACAACCGCGTAGTCAGGTTCCGCATGGGCGAGACGCCCAAGCCCATACTGACGGGCATCCCGGCCAACACTTATCACGACGGGGGTAGGATCAAGTTCGGCCCAGACGGCATGCTCTACGTGACTACGGGCGATGCCGGAGATGCCGAGAACTCCCAGGACCGGAACTCTCTCGGAGGTAAGATCCTGAGGATAGAGCCCGACGGTTCCATCCCGCCCGACAACCCGTTCCCGGACAGCCCCGTCTACTCTTACGGCCACCGCAACGTGGAAGGGCTCGCGTGGGACGCGCGGGGACGGCTGTACGCGAGCGAGTTCGGCCAGAATACGTGGGATGAGGTAAACAGGATCGAAGCCGGGGAGAACTACGGCTGGCCAGCGGTCGAGGGGAGGGGTGGCGAGGACAGGGGGTATGTTGATCCTATTACTATCTGGCCGACCTCGGAAGCCTCCCCGAGCGGGGCGGAGATCATGGTCGAAGGGGCGATCCCGCAGTGGGAAGGCGACCTCTTCGTGGCCGCCCTCAGGGGGGAGCGGCTCTGGCACCTCGAGTTGAACGAGAGGGGCGAGGTAGTCGACAGGGAGAAGCTCCTCGACGGGGAGATAGGCCGCGTTCGGGACGTTACGCAGGCACCCGACGGGTCCCTGTGGGTCTCGACCTCCAACTACGACTCCTACGGCAACCCGGTCAGCGAGCAGGACGACCGCATACTGCGACTGGCGCCGGCCGGAGAATAGAATGAGCTCTGTGGAAGACACCAGGAGAACCACGCAGGATGCCTACCCGGCCGACCTCGCCAGCTTCGTCCGCGAGCGGTGGGACGAGGATGTGGCCGGTTCGCTGCCCGACCAGGGTACGCTGGAGACCTTGATCTCTGCCTGCTACCAGGCCGGTCTGTTACAAGAAGAGGGGCGCGCCGTTACGTTCAGGGTGATCCTCTGCGACCCCGACCTGCTGCCGCCGCGCGAAGGGCCGCCAGGCGGGACACACAGGCTGGAGTTCCCCAAACCCAGAGAGTTCGACACCCAGGAGATAAGGCGGCTCTCACCCGCCGCCGACTACTACCGCTCGCTCATCGGTGTCTGTTTCGACGAGGAAGTGGGACTGAGAATCTGGGGTCTCGTCCACACCGGACCGAGGTGGTTGAGGGCAGGGCAGGGTGGTAGGGCTGCCCCACCGCCCCTGCCGCAAGCCCTGGTCCTGCGGGCATTCGGCCCCGGACGTATCGCCGTCGACGTCGGTTTGAAAGGCCTCTGCAAAATCGAAGAAGGCAGGCTCTCTGATACCTCGATGGACGTGTTCGACTCCCGCTGGCTCCCCGATACTTTCGCGCCGGTAAGGGGTGAGCTCGCGGAGATCCACGCCGGACTCCGCGATCAAGCGCGGAAGAAGGGCGAGGTCTGGGCCCGCCTCGACAACGACATTACCCGCGTGATCGGGCAACACACGACAAAACGCATCATCTCCGCCGTACGAGACTCCCACCACGGAGGAACCCTCGTCATCGTTCCGCCGTACCTGGCCGATGACATCCTCGAAGACCGCTACGTCTCCCTCAAGTACAAGTTCATCGACGCGGAGCCGCGCCGGCGTTTCCGCACGCTAATAGTCGACGTGATGAACGCCCTGGCCCGCTCTCACGCCGGTGCGCCGGCCAGGGACCCCGTCGGCTGGGACGACTACGAAGCGAGCAGCGGCAGGGAGCTGACCGCGCTCGACGAAGCCATCTTCGAGGTGGCGCACATGATCGCCGGCCTCACCGCCGTGGACGGTGCCGTCGTGATGACCCAACGGTTCGAACTGCTCGGCTTCGGCGGTGAGATCTCCGGCGAACTACCGGCCGTCGAGGCGGTAGCCCGAGCCCTCGATGTAGAGGCAGGCGCCACCGTCACAGAGTCGGCAGGAGGCGTTGGGACCCGCCACCGCTCGGCATACCGGCTTTGCAAGGCGCTTTCCGACGTCATAGCCGTCGTCATCTCGCAGGACAGCAACGTCCGTTTCGTCAAGGGCAAGGACGAAGCCGTCACCTACTGGGACCAAGCGTGAAGGAGCATTTCAGCACTTCAGCACGGCCTTGCGCAAGCCCTTGCTGACTAGCTGAGGCCGTCAGGCCGAAGCGGGCTCCACGTTCGCTGACATCGAGCCCTTGCAACGAGGGATGAGCGGGTCTGGGCCGAAGGCCTGGATCTGATCCCGCTTCAACTCGGCCTGCTCCAGGTTGGTAGTCGCTACGACGACCCGGCCCGTATCGTCGACCTCCCGAGCCATCTCGTAACCTTTCTCCAAGGGGTGCCCGAAGATCCGCTTCAGCATCAGGATCACATACTCGTAACTGTGATCATCATCGTCGAGCAACACAACATTGTAAGGGGGCAGCCCCTCTGTCTTCTGCTCTTCTTTCTCTACCGGGAGCGCGATCGTATCCGTCATCATCAGCTCCTGATGCCTGAAACCGCGGAGTGCCCCTGGCCTTCCGCACGCCGCTATCAGCGACCCTTCCACTCAGGCTTGCGCTTCTCCAGGAATGCGCTCATACCCTCCTGTGCGTCCGCGAACGAGGCGTTGAACGACATTACTTCCCTCGTGTAGGCGTACGCCTGTTCGGTGGACTTCCCGAGCTGACGGTAGAAGGCCTGTTTGCCGATCCCGACAACCAGAGGGCTGGCCTCCGCGATCTTCTCGGCCAGCGTGCGTGTCTCGGCCTCTAGGTCTTCCGCCGAGACTACCCTGTTGACGAGGCCTTCCGCGAGGGCTTCCTCGGCTGAGATGAACTCACCCGTGAGGAGCATCTCCATGGATTTCTTTTGGCCTACGGCCCGGCTCAAGGCGACCATCGGGGTCGAGCAGAACAGCCCGATGCGTACGCCGGGCGTGGCGAACCGTGCCTCCTCAGCGGCCACCACGAGATCGCAGGTGGCGGCGAGCTGGCATCCTGCGGCTGTAGCCGTTGCGTGGACCTGCGCTATCACGGGCTGCGGTATTCTCTGAATGGTCTCCATCAGTTCGCAGCAGACGTCAAAGAGGCGGCGGTAAAAGTCCGGGTCGCGTCCGACCATCTCCGAGAGGTCGTGGCCGGCGCAAAACGCTGGACCCTCGCCGCGCAGGATGACCACAGAAGCGTCCCTGCCCTCTCCTATCTCCTCGAAGCAAGAGATCAACTCCAGCATGTGGGCGAGCGAGAGGGCGTTGCGCTTGTTCGGACGGTTCATCGTCACGTATGCGACGACGCCGTCCTGCTCGAAATGTATGTGCTCGTAGGTCTTCTCGGCTTCGATCATGGCGCCTCCTCTAATTCACCTTCTTTTCGCTGCCTTCCCACTCCTTGTCGCGCAGGACGAACTTCTGGACCTTGCCGGTCGATGTCTTGGGCAGCTCGGTGAACTCGACGGCGGCGGGGGCCTTGAAGCGGGCGATGTGCTCCTTGCAGAAGTCTATGATCTCTTCCCCGGTCGCCTCCTGGCCCCTCTTGAGTACGACGAATGCCTTGGGGCGCTCACCCCACTTCTCGTCGGGGATGGCGACGACGGCGGCCTCCATGACGGCCGGGTGGCGTGCCACGGCCTGCTCCACCTCGATGGTCGAGATGTTCTCGCCGCCGGAGATGATGATGTCCTTGTCTCTGTCCCTGATCTCCACGTACCCGTCGGGATGCCACACTGCCACGTCACCGGAGTGGTACCAGCCACCCTCGAACGCTTCCTCGGTTGCCTCCTCGTTCTCGAAGTAGCCCTTGGCGACCATATTGCCGTGCATCACGATCTCGCCCATCGTCTCCCCGTCGCGCTCGACGTCTTGCATGTTCTCGTCCACCACGCGCACGAGGTCGGCGGTCGTGTAGCCCTGGCCCTGCCTGGCCATGAGGCGGGCGCGCTCGTCCATATCGAGCTCCTCCCACTCGGGATGGACCCCGCTTGTGGTCATCGGACCGTAGGTCTCGGTGAGACCGTAGATGTGCATCGGACAGATGTTCAGGTCGATGAGGCCGCTGAGCAGGGTGGGGGGAGGCGGGGCGCCGGCGATGGCCGCGGTTACGGGATTCTCCAGTTCGTGCGCCGCATCTTCGTTGACTATACCGATCTGGACGGTCGGGGCCGCGCAGTAGTGCGTGATGCCCTCGTCCTCGAAGAGCTCCCAGATGCGCGGCGGCTCCACCTTCCTGAGACACACGTGCGTCCCCGAGACGGCGGTCACGGCCCAAGGAAACGTCCACCCGTTGCAGTGGAACATGGGGAGGGTCCACAGATACCTGGTCTCGTAGCCCATCCCGATCTCGATGGCGTTTCCGAGCGCGCTCAGGTAAGCCCCCCGGTGCGTGTACATCACGCCCTTCGGTTGGCCCGTGGTACCTGAAGTGTAGTTGATAGAGATGGTCTCTTCTTCATCCTCTAGCACGTCGGGCGCTGGCTCAGGCGAGCCTTCGGCCAGGTAGT
>JBPCIR010000128.1:0-5151 GCA_051006095.1 Rubrobacter sp.
TCGGCCCTGACAGGATCATGCTCGCCTTCCTCGTCGACGCCTACACGGAGGAAGAGGTGAAAGGAGAGGGGCGGACCGTGCTCAAGCTACACCCGCGCATAGCCCCGACCAAGGCCGCCGTCTTCCCGCTCTCCAAGAAAGAGCCCGTCTCGACCATAGCAAGAGAGCTCTACGACGACCTCAAAGGCGACTACCGCCTGTTCTACGATGACTCAGGCTCCATCGGCCGCCGCTACAGGCGCCAGGACGAGGCAGGCACGCCGTTCTGCGTGACGGTCGACTTCGACACCATCGAAGACAAGAAAGTGACCATCCGCGACCGCGACACCTTACAGCAGGAGCGCGTACCCATTGCCGCGGTAAGGGACAGGCTGAAGGCCCTTATCTCGGGTTAGGACCTTCAGCCGTCGGGTATCGAGGGTGGCTAGCTAGTCCTCCGGTATCTCGTCGTAGACCATGTTGAGGTCCATCCCCTGGGCGCGGCGGAGCAGGCGGAAGCCGACGTACAGTACCAGTGCCACGACGTAGAGGATCATCATGTAGATGAGCGATTGGCCGTTGTTGATGCCGTAGGTGTCGTCGGTGAGCCACTTGTAGAGGCAGAACACGAGGAAGATCGAGAACATGGACGCCGCTACGGTTATCAGGGGGAGGCCGAGCACGTTGTAGCGGGCTATCGGAGAGGCGTTGTAGATCTCGGGCTTACGCCACGGCAGAACCGCAGCCGCGATGGCCGAGCCGAGGAAGGTCGTTGCTATGACCAACGTCGCGTCGAGCGTATAAGTCGCGAAGTTCTCCCCGTAAGCGTATAAGTAGCTGATCGGGATCGACGGCAAGAGCATGAGCATCAGCGCGTAGTAGGGGACGCCATTGCGCGAGGTCTTGGCGACCCACTCGGGCAACACCCGGTCGAAGGCCGTCGCGAAGACGACGCGCGTAGAGGAGAGGAATACAGACCCGACCCACCCGAAGAACCACAGCGCGAGCAGCGCCACGAGAATGAACTGTAGGATGGGACTGTCGAAGAGGAACGCCGCGAAGAGTCCGGGGTAGGGCCAGACCGAAAGCGGTCCGTTCCCGCCCCAGTAAGCGTTGTTCGCAGCGTAATAGAAATCCCAGCCGAACGTCTTGGCGAAGAGAAGCAGCATGATGACGGCCACGGCAGAGGTGACTATAAGGGCGCCGCCCATCGCGTAGATGTTCTTGCGGAAGTCCGAGGCGCCGCGGACCTCGCCATAGAGCGTCGCCCCCCAGTTCGACCACAGGTTGAAGAAGACGATCATCGGGATCAGGAGCAACGTCGGGCCGAAGGCGAGAGCCCCGAGATTGGTTCCCTTGACGCTTCCGGCGTCGAGGGTCCGCTGGTAGGCGTCGCCCCCCGCGCCGTAGACGTCCTGGGCCTGGGAGTTAAAGGCGCCGACGAAATCCGCGTTCGAGTTGAAGAGCAGGAGGGCCAGCATGATCACGAGCCCGATGACCCCCCCGTAAAAGCAGAACTTCTGGATGCGGGCGTAGGTCCTCATGCCGAGCGAGATCAGGATGGAAGCCAGGATCGCGACGACCATCGAGGCTGTGAACATCCCACCAGGCGCCCCGAAGAAGTTTGCGACCCCGTCGAACCCTGCGATCGTCGCGAGTGGAACGAACACCTCGATATTCAGGATGTTCGCGTAGATCGGGACCCAGTGCCACAGTATGAACCACCAGCCCGTTACGGCGAGCACGAAGCCTATCCCACCGCCCAGGACGCGGCTCATCCACACGTAATCGCCGCCGGCCCGGGGCATCACGGCGATCAGGGAAGCGTAAGTCACAGCCTGGAAGACGAGGTAGAGTCCGGAGAGTATGATCGCGTAGACTAGCGACCCGTCGGGGATAAAGGGCGCGAAGGAGAAGATGTAGAGGCCGAGTGTAATGAGGTTTATCGCGAACGACGCGTAAATAAAGCCGTCCAACACAGACCATCCTCTGAGAAGGCCGGTCGCCTTCCTCTGGAACAGGTCTCCTGCGCCAGAGTCCGCCGTGGAGTTGCTGGCCATTAATCTCCTCCTTCTATCCGCTGGTGAGTACGAACCGCTTGACCTTCTTACCGCCGTCGAGGTTGACGACGGCCCCGAGCAACTGTCCCTGCTCGTATGAACTGCCGGGATTGATGCACAGCGTGCGCCCGATGCGGGTGTTGCCCTTGGCCTCGTGGATGTGACCGTGCAAAGCCAGGGCCGGTTGTCCCTCCTCTATCGCCTCCCGCACCGCCTTCGAGCCGACAGGTACGATCGAGCGTCCACCGTGCTTGGGGCGCATATTCTCGTCTATCTCGGGGGCGTCGTCGAGCCCGGACTTGTAGGGCGGACAGTGGAAGTTGTAGATGGTCTTCTCCGGCGGGGCGGTGACCTGGCCCGTCATCTTCTTCAGGCGTGCTGCCAGGTCCTCCTCGTCCTCTTCGCGATAGGTGTCCCAGGGCGTACGGTTCGACCACCCGGTAGAGACCATCTGGTAGTCGCCGAACTCGACGACCTTGCCCTCGGCTAGCCGTACGCGTTTGGCGGAGGAGATGATCTCATCGACCTCGAACTGGTCGTCGTTGCCGGGGCTGACAAAGCACTCTATCTCCGTCCCATCGAGCTTCTCGTCGGCCATTTGCATCCAGCGCTCTATCGTCCCTAGCATCTCCTTGTAAAAGAGTTCATTGCGCAGATCCTCGTCCGACTCGAGCTCGCTCATCTCGTCCGGGTCAGTGCGGAAGGGGTAGTAGCCGCGTCTCTTGACGGAGTCCTCGAACTCCTTTACCTCATCCTCGCTCTCGAATTCCCGCCGGTTCTCGAGTAGCGTCGCGTGCCAGCGGCCCGGCGCTTCCTCGACTATGGGGACGAGCGCCTTGCCTGTCATGTCGCCGCCGAGGATCATGATCTTCGCCTCGTAGTGCTTGCCCGAGTTCAAGAACTTGCGCCAGCAGGTCTCCGAGCCGTGGATGTCCGTGGCGAAGAACACCCTGGTCTCGGGTTCCTGTGAAAAGAGTTTAGAGATCATGGTCCTCCGTCCACCTCCTCGGGCAGCTCGTACCAGCGTTTACGATCACCTAACTTCGCGCGCATCTTCCAGCCGAAGGACTTCGGCTCCTCCTCGATGCGCCCCAGCAATGCCTTTACACGCTCCGTGATTGTCTCCTTGCTCTCGTCCGTCAGGTCAAAGCGCTCCAGGTAACCATCCAGAGCTTCGAGGTTGGCCGTGAAGGTGCGCCACAGGCCCCAGTCTGAGGCGCACAGCTTGGCGATGCGAGCAGAGTTAATGGCGTCTCCGTCTCGTTCATCCACAGGATGGTCGTGCAGAAGGGCGAAGGCGTCGCCTACGTCCTTCTCGTTGAGCTCGACGACCTGAAGTTTGGTAAGCAGGAGCTCCGCGAGCGGTACTGTAAGCGGCTCCATGGCCATACGGTCCCCGAAAGGGATCTCGTGGCTCATCCTGAAGTTGCCGACCAGAACGTCGACTTGCCTGTCGTGCTTCTCATCGAAGTACAAGAGCCGCTCGCGGCCGTACATCGTATTGAAGCGCGTCTGCGGAACGTATCCGAGGGACTCGAAGAACTGCTGCGTCTGGGAGGATTTGCCCTTAGGTACGATCCAATCCAGGTCGGCGTACTCCCGCTCGAAAGCGGGCTCAAGGCCGCCCTTGGAGCGCACCTTTATGGCCACCCCTCCGAGCAGGCGGAGATCCACGTCCCTGCGCTCGGCCTCCTCGGCGACGCGCTCGGCCTCCTCGACCATGTCCGCCCTGATATCGTCGGTGCTATTCTCCTGGCTAGTCACGTCTCTCTACTCCTCCTGTGCGTTCTTCGCGGCCTCGACCCAGGGCCGCACCAGCTCCCTGTTTTCCTTCTCTTCGAGCCACCGTCTGACACCGGCCTCCGGGTCTTCGGCCTTGTTTATCGCCAGCTCGAGGCTGCCTACCTGATCCTCGTCGAGCTTCATGGCGTTGATGAGGGCGTAGGCCGCGGGTTCATCTTCGGCGAACTTTTCCCGCGTGACCGAGTGAAGCGTCTGGGGGGAGTCCACCGACCCCATCGCGTTCTTCGGGTCGGAGAGATAGCGGAACTCGTACTCCTGGTTCATCCAATGCGGCGACCAGGCGAGGAACACGAAGGGCTCTTGCATACTATAAGCCTGCTCCAGCTCGGCTAGCATCGCCGGAGTGGTGGCTTCCACAAGGCTGGATTGCAGGCGGTACTGGGGGACCACGTCGGTCTGGATCTTCTTCATCAGGACGGCGCCAGGTTCTATACCCGTGATCATGTCCGTCCCCGAGGAGTCGAGGTCTGAGATGGTACGCACGTCCTGCATGTAATCGGGGACGGCTATACCGTACCTGGTCGGGTCGACGTACCACGGCTCCTTGGAGACCTCGATCCGACCCCCATCCCCCTCCACGAACTGCTCGTGGTTCGGCATCCAGGCGTCAAGGAAAGCATCGGTGTTGCCTTCGATCAGGTCCTTGTAGACAGACCCAACGTCGTCGGCGAGCTTGAGCTCGACGTTTTCGTAGCCGAGCTCCTCCTCGAGCAGCACCTTCGTCAGGTAGGAGTTGGCCACGTTCTCGTCCCAGCCCAGGTAGCCGAGCGTGAGATCCCCGCCTCCACCGAACCCGCAGCCCACGGAGAGGACCCCGGCTACCAGCAAGAGCAGCGAGGTCTTAAGCAACCTCAAGAGCGGCCCAACCAGCCCTGTTCTTTTCGGCGGACCATTCGCCCCTTTCGGACGACTGCCTCCCCCTAAGCTGTAATCAGCCTCCGCGGCCTCTCCTTCAGTAGCCTGCAACGTAGGATCGCAAACCCCGCCGCTCGCACTTCTCCCGCGGCGAAAACAAAAATGCTTGCAACCCTTGCACCCTATCCACCCTACCAGGGTGCGAGTACCGCTGAATCATACGTCGTTGGCGCCCCTCGTTCAACTGGAATGCGCGCATTCCGGATAACAGACGCGTCAGTAGTTCGAGCCCGTTCCAGCACGAAAGGCAAAGCGCAAGATCCCCGACCACAACCCGGTGGTAAGCATAGCCATCGCGCGTTAAACTGTTGGCGCTTTGCGCCTGTAGCTCAGGGGATAGAGCAGCGGTTTCCTAAACCGCGAGTCGGAGGTTCGAATCCTTCCAGGCGCGCTC
>JBPCIR010000129.1:0-9731 GCA_051006095.1 Rubrobacter sp.
GCGCCAGGTATGCGGAACCAGTAACGCCGCCCGAAGGTCCTGAGAGAGCTATCTGGATCGGACGCTCCGCCACGGCCTCGGTGCTCATCGCCCCGCCGTCGGAGCGGACGATGGAGAGCGCGCCCCCAAAGCGTTTCTCGTCGATGGATTTCTCGAAGTTCCTCATGTACCGCATCGTGCGCGGCTGCACGGCCGTGTTGACGACCGTGGTGAGCGTCCGCTCGTACTCGCCGTACTCCTGGCCGATGTCAGCAGAAATGGAGACGGAGAGGTCAGGATAAGCCTCGCGCACGATGTCCCTGGCGCGCCGCTCGTGCGCAGGGTTAACGTACGAGTTCAGGAATCCGATGGCGAGTGACTCGACGCCCCTGTCAACCAGCCGCTTTATCGCCTCGCGCACTTCGTTCTCGTCCAGCTCTTCGAGCACGTCGCCGCCAGCACTTATGCGCTCAGAGATACCTACGGTGTCTGTCGGGTCTGCCGGAGGGTCGGGTTTCTGGAGGGCCATCCAGCCGTAGAGCGGGCCAGGTGTCCAGGCGCGGGCGAGGTGCAGGATCTGCTCGTGCCCTTTAGTCGTCAGGAGGCCGACCCGCGAGCCCGTGTTGGTCAGGATCATGTTCGTCACAACGGTCGTGCCGTGGAAGAACAGGTGGAGGTCGGGGAAGGAGATCCCAACCTTCTCGCAGACCGCCTCTATGCCCTCGACCACCCCCTTCGAAGGATCCTCCGGCGTCGAGAGCACCTTCCCCTCTGTCAGCCCTCCGGTTTCTTCGTCGAAGATGAGCACATCAGTGAACGTGCCACCGACGTCTACCGCAACGTTGTACAAGGTCGCTCCTTTCTCAAAGGCTACAGGTTTCAGGTTGTTGGTGGGTGGCGGAGCCATTTGTCGCCTACGCTACTGTTTTCGGATTGTCTGTCTGGATATTGCAAGCTGGTTGCCCTTTCCCATTTTCGTCCGACGGTTGTACCTGTAGCCTGAAACCTGATGCCTCATACAAAATTTCCTGCTTTGTGGAGTCGTCCGGGGAGTTCTTTATCGAGTTGCTGCGAGAGCCAGGTTGCTACTTCGATGAGGGCGTCGAGGTCTATTCCTGTTGCGTAGCCCATGTTGCGGAGGAGGTAGACGAGGTCTTCTGTGGCGATGTTTCCCGTGGCTCGTGGGGCGAAGGGGCAGCCGCCCGTGCCGCCTACGGAGGCGTCCAGGACGGTCACGCCACTCTCGACGGCGGCTACGGCGTTGGCCATTCCGGTGTTGCGCGTGTCGTGGAAGTGGCAGCCGACCGTGATGCCTTGGGTCGCAACGCCCTCTACGAGCTTGCGCACCTGGTTTGGAACTCCTACGCCGATGGTGTCGGCCAATACGATCTCGTCCGGGCCTGATGCCGCTACGCTGCCGGCGATCCGGAGTACGTGCTCGGGCTCTACTCTACCCTCGAATGGGTCTCCGAAGGCGGCGGAGAGCGTGATGGAGACGCGTACTCCATCTAGCCGCGCCCGCTCCACGAGCCGTGCGGCGAGCTGCGTCGCTTCAGCCACTGTGGTGTTCTGGTTGCGCTGCACGAAGGTCTCCGTCACGGGGAAGGCGTAGCGTACTTCGTCGACCCCGGCCTCGATGGCCCGCTCGTAGCCCTTCTCGTTGAGGACGAGGCCGGCGTAGCTCGTGGCCGGGGAACGCTCTATGGCCGCCATTACCTCTTCCGCGCCGGCCATCTGGGGGACGCGTTTAGGGTTGACGAAGCTCGCTGCCTCGACGCGCGGGACGCCTGCTGCCGCCAGCTTCTCACACAACTCGGCGCGGACCTCGGGGGAGAGGGTCTCGTCCTCGTTCTGGAGGCCGTCGCGCGGACCTACGTCGACTATCTCGATGCGCATCAGACGATGCCTCGTTCTCTTAGGCCGTCGAGATCCTCTTCGCTCATGCCGAGCAACTGCTTGAACACCTCGTCGTTGTGCTGGCCTAGCTTCGGGCCGGTCCAGCGGACTTCTCCTGGTGTCTCGGAGAGGCGGGGGACTACGCTCTGCATCGGGAACGGTCCGATCTCAGGGTCTTCGACGATGACGATGTTCTGGCGGGCAGCGTACTGCTCGTCAGAGAGCATGTCTTCAGCGGTGAAGAGCTTTCCGGCAGGGACGTTTGCCTCCCTCATGACCTCGAGCACCTCTTCCGCGGTTCGTTGTCTGGTCCAGTCTGAGATCAAATCGTCGAGTTCTTCCTGGTTCTCGCCGCGGGCGTGGTGGGTTGCGTACCTTTCGCCCTCGGCCCACTCCGGGTGTCCGAGTGCCTGTGCGAAACGTCCGAAGACGGTATCGGCGTTGGCGCCGATCACGACATAGTCTCCGTCGCCTGTAGAGTAGGTGTTCGACGGAGCCACAAAGGGCAGGATGGCCCCGGTGCGGCTCCTGATGTGCCCTGTGAGGGCATACTCGGGGATGGTGCTCTCCATAAGCGCTAGAACGGCCTCGTAGATCGCCACGTCCACGATCTGGCCCTTGCCACCGCGCGTCTCGCGGTTGTAGAGGGCCGTCACTGCGCCGAGGGCGCCGAAGGTCGCAGCGAGCGAGTCGCCGAGGCTGATCCCAACCCGCGGCGGCGGACGGTCAGGGTACCCCGTTACATGCCTGATCCCGCCCATGGCCTCGCCGATGGACCCGAACCCAGCCTGGTCCTTGTATGGCCCCGTCTGACCATACCCCGAGACCCGCACCATGACCAGGCCGGCGTTGATCCCACTCAGGTCCTCGTACCCCAGGCCCCACCGCTCCAATGTGCCAGGCCTGAAGTTCTCGACGACGACGTCGGCCTCTGAGATCAGCCTGCGGGCGAGGTTCTGCCCTTCCTCCTCCCGCAGATTGAGGGTGACGGACTTTTTGTTGCGGGCGATGATGGGCCACCAAAGGGTGCGCCCCTCTTTGCGGTGGCGGCCCCAGACGCGCATGGGATCCCCTTTACCTGGCGGCTCGAGTTTTATGACCTCGGCGCCGAAGTCGGCGAGGAGCTGGCCGCAGAAAGGACCGGCGAGCAGGCTGCCCATCTCCACGACGCGCACGCCTTCGAGGGGGCGGGTCCCATCGCTCCGCTCAGCCATTCATGTCGTCCTTCAGGGCGCCTATGACGAAGTCGCGGCCCTCGTAGACGTGCTCGCGCATGATGATCTCGGCCCTATCGGCGTCACCCTTCTCCAGGACTTCAAGGATCTGGCGGTGGTAGTGGTTGGAGATGACCCTCTCGTGCGGCGTGTACCAGAAGAACGCCTTGAACATGAGCGGTATCTCGACGGTGCGGTTGATGAGGCGCTTGAGGCGCCTGTTGCGGCTCGCCTCGACGATGGTCCCATGGAACTCTTGGTTGAGCGCGACGAGAGCCCGGATCTCCTCCTCGTGATCATCGAACCGGCCGGCCAACCCCTCCATCCCGTCGACAAGCTCCCGCAGCCGTTCCAGCTCACGCCTCTCAATACGTCCCGCCGCGCGCCTTGCAGCATGTCCTTCGAGGACGGCGCGTAGGTCGTAGATATCCCACACGTCTTCGATGGAGAAGGAGCATACGGTGGCACCGCGGTTCGGCGCGATCTCGACGAGTCCCTCGGCCTCGAGCATGGTGAGAGCCTGCCTTACTGGCGTCCTACTCACCCCGAGCCGCTCCGCGAGCTGCTCCTCGACCAGACGCTCGTCAGGACCATACTCACCGGTAAGGATCAAAGCCCGCAACCGCTCCAGAATACCAACGGGCCGCGACCCTTTCCCAAGACCCCGCACAGTATTGCCCACTCAAACTCCCGTTCTCGACCCACGGAGAACCTTTGTATACAATCTTAGGCGCCTACGAACCTTGTGTCAAGAATTTCAAAGGTCTGTCGCGCCGCCGGATGCGAAATTCTGCTCGATCCAGGCGACCGCGTGCTCGACCAGCCCTTGCGCCTCGAACAGGTGGGCGATGCCCTCCCCGACCGGTCCGCTCCTGCCGACGCCGGCCGCGAGCGCGGAACGCGCGATGTGCTCGATGTAGTCCTCCTCGCCCAGGAGGCGTTCGTAGGATAAGGCTCCCTCCGAGGTGTCGATGTCCGAGAAGGTTCGCCAGACCCGCCCGCCGTCCTGGAGCACGGGCATGCCGTAGCTCACGCGGCGCTTGCCGGGGACCCTCGCGACAGCCTCCGCGTGATGCACGAGCGTCACGGAGTCTAGCGGAGCGCCAAGTAGTGCCACCTGACCTCCGAACTCGACGAGACGGGCGTAGGGCGTGCCCGCGCCGTAGGCGTCGTCGCGGGGATGCCCGGCGGTGATCATGGTGGCTAAAGGTCCCATGGCCGCCACGCCCGCCTCCGGGTGTCCGCTGTGGCGAGAGCCTGGCCAGGTCCTCAAGGCCTCGGCTACCCTGCCATGGTCGCGGCGGGAGAGGGCGACGCGCGGGTCGTAGGCCGGGTGCTCCTCGAGGTGGGCCCGCCTCCTCTCCTCGTCCAGGTCGCCGAGGTCGTCGGGCGGCTCGTCCTGCCAGCCGGTGTAGGCCATGAGCGTACCTGCGGGACCCAAGACGTCCAGCAGGGCGCGCACGACGGTCTCGGCGCCGCCGACCACATGGCCTAGCGCAGACATCCGGCAATGGACCATCGCCGCCTCGCCCGGCCTTAGCCCGAGCTTCTCGAGATCGTGAACGAGCAGCGAACGCGTCGCCAACATGTCCCGCAAGGTAGCAGGAGCAAACCTCGCCGTAAACCCATGGGAGGAGCTAACCAGGCAGGAACGAGCCCTGTTGCCGTCCGAACCGATCTTCGGCGGGCGCGAGATGGAGCGAAATAGCATCCTTCCGTACCCGCGGCGGAGTGAGGGGAACCGAGGATGAGCGTGACAGGGCGTCGAAGCCGTGTCGAGCCGACAGAGGCCATACGAGAACGCCTTAGGGTTCGCCTGAAGCGCGATCCCCAGCCCAGCGCTGGCGTGGTTGATTCCCAGCCGGTCAAGACTACCGCGGTGGGCGGGGAAGAGCGCGGTTATTGAGTAGGAGGCAAGAAGGTCAAGGGCCGTAAGCGCCACATCCTGGTAGACACCGAGGGCTTGGTGCTCAAAGCCAAGGTCCACAGTGCCAAGGTAATGGACTACGAGGGGATCAAGACGCTGCTGGATCGAGCACAGCAGCGATTTCCTCGCCTCCGCCATCTGTGGCTGGACGCGGGCTACCGCGGCGAAGACAAGGGCAAGGATTGGGTGGAGAAGACTCTGGGTTGGAGCGTGGATCTAGTGGAGCGCCCACGAAAGCCCGCCCCCGAAGAGGTGCTTAGGGCGTGGGCGAAGGAATGGGCGAAAGAGGGCGTAGCGGTAGATTGGCAGAAACTATTGCCTCCGCCAGGCTTTCAGGTTTTGCCTCGTAGATGGGTAGTGGAACGGACTATTTCTTGGATTGACCAGAACAGGAGGATGAGCAAAGATTACGAGAGGTTGTGTGCGAGCGGCGAATCGTTCGATATGCTGCCATGATCCGCCTCATGACGAGGCGGTTGACCCGCCTTTGAGGGCTTTTCATACAGTCTCTCCACGCACTCCGGGGAATAAGAGTCGGGGGTTCTTCGGTCGTCCTTTGGGGCATAAAGGGCTGCATGAGCGTTGCAAAGCGGCGGCCCGAGGAGAGGAACGTGCGTTCCTTCCATAACAGAAAGGCGAGGTGGCACACGTGGATTTGTTGCTGAACCCCGAAGTCTGGGTCGCCTTCTTGACGTTGCTAGCTTTAGAGATCGTCCTTGGCATAGACAACATCGTGTTCATCTCGATCCTTGTGGACAAGCTGCCAGAGGAGAGGCAGGCACTCGCCCGCCGGCTGGGGCTCGGCATGGCGCTGGTCATGCGAATCCTCTTGCTCCTCTCATTGAGCTGGGTCATCGGGCTCACCGCGCCGCTATTTACGGTCCTTGGGCAGGAGATCTCCGGGCGCGACTTGATCCTGATCAGCGGTGGGCTCTTCCTGCTTGGCAAGAGCACCTACGAGATCCACGAGAACCTCGAAGGAGAGGAGGGGCACAGCAGCGCCAGGGTCAAGGCGACGTTCGCCAGCGTCCTGATCCAGATCATCATCCTCGACATGGTCTTCTCGCTCGACTCGGTGATCACCGCCGTCGGCATGGTAGATCAGGTCTCAGTGATGATCGCGGCCGTCACAGTCGCCATAGTGGTCATGCTGATCTCTGCCGAGGCCGTCGCTGGTATCGTCAACCGCCACCCCACCATCAAGATGCTCGCGCTGAGCTTCCTGCTGCTGATCGGCTTAGCCCTTCTTCTCGAAGGCTTCGACCAGCACATCCCCAAGGGTTACATCTACTTTGCGATGGGTTTCTCCGTCTTCGTCGAGTTACTGAACATCCGTGTTCGGCGCCGCCGAGAGGCCCGTTCAGCACCCGTGGAGCTGCATCAGCGCTACGCGAGGTCGGAGGAAGGCTCCGACACCTCGCAGCCATGAACCTCAGACGCTCATGGGTAGCAGACCCGGGCTATGCGAACCTCGGTGAAGGTGGCTTATAGCGGTTTGCAGGGAGGCTGCGCCTCCTACAAACCGCGACTACAGGCTTCAGGGAAAACAAGCTGACTTGCTGAGAGGCTGAAATGCTTGCAAAGGCGCAACCTCTTTGCAACTTTCTTTAGGCGAAGTTCGCAGAATCAACCAGCCTGTAGTGAAATCGTGTGGCAACAGCCGCCAGGTGCAGCCACCGCGAACGATGTAGAAGACGGCGTTTAGGATCTCACGGGTGCCGTGCATCTTATGATGTCCGGTAGCTTTGGGGCGGACAGATGAGGTTCGAGGAAGGACCACTCGGCATCGGAGAGGTCGGTCGGGTATGCTTTTCTCATGCTCGGTAGGATACCGAGCGAGTGCCTCAGAACCCCTTTTCAGACGGTTTCGGAAGGTGGATTCTGGGAAGTTCATGGGCTCCTTTGCTCCCGGACAATGGTGACCGGGCAGTGAGCATGCCGCACCACTGACTCAGATACGCTGCCCATAAGCGCTCTCCTTAACGTGCCCTGGCCTCTGCTGCCCATCACTATCAACCCGGCATCTATGCTTTCAGCTAACTCGACAATCTCTTCGGCCACCCTTACGTCTGCCCTGCCCAGCCTCAGGTGAGACTGCGCCACAGTCGCTCCGGCGTCCTTTATCCGTGCTACCTGACCTTCTAGCAGTTGTTGAGCCTCTTTCTCATCCTCTTCATACTGGGCGCGGTAAGCGTGCCTTTCGGGGTGGTAGACCAGCGGAAACTCCCCAACGTAGACGACGTGCAACTCGGAGCCGGTACTCTTGGCCAGGTCGGCAGCGGTGGCTGCAGCCAACTGAGCCTCCTTAGAACCGTCAGTGGCTAGAAGTATCGTAGTAGGAAAGATGCTCATCGGTCCTCGCCTCCCCTGTAGGATGTGCTTACGTCAGCAATGCATGATGCCAGTCGGAGAGTCTCCGCGCTCCCGAGGAAGCCTTATTCACCAGAGCGCGTGGAAGGCAAAATCTTCGAAGTTCGCGCCAAGGGTCTTTAGGTGGCATCATACTCGCAGTGGAAAAGGACGGCCCGCCGAGTAGTTCTAAGAGCGGGTCGGAAAGGAGGTAACGCGGTATGCAACCTACTCGTGTGCTGCCTGCTGTTTCGGTGCTGTCCTTGATCAGCGTGGAATACGGCGGCTGGGCTTTGCTTGGATTCCTTACCGGACGCGGCCAGCTAGGGCAGTTCCGAGAGCAGTTCTTTCGGGCTGGGCACGCCCACGCCGGGGTGCTGTTGGTGCTCTCGCTCGTCTACTTCCTGCACCTCGACCGAACCGGCTACTCGGATGGAGTCAAGTGGTTCGCTGGCAGCCTTCTGCTTGCGGGGATCATGGCTCAATCGGGTGGCTTCTTCATCCATCTCGGACTCGGCAAGCCCAACAGAAGCTCTCTAGGCACGGTGGTGACGCGGCTCGGCGCTGTGCTCATGGCGGGGGCGCTGCTTATCTTGGCCGTGGGCCTACTCAGGAGCGATCGCCAGGGCTAGTAGTAAAGGAGGGGTTCGCAGCGGAGATCATGAACCAAGACCGCTGACGGTAGCCGTAATCCGCCGAACCTCGTAGAAGTGATATTCTCAGAACTTCGCCATGACGGAGTTCTGAAAAGTTCATCTGTGTGCAGGTTGCCAAAAGCACAGAGATGCACGAGCATGTGTAGTGGCGCCTACGGATGGTTGCGGGGTGCGATCATGGCCAATCCCAACACGGTTATGGCGGGTAGCACCACCCATGCCACCGTCCCCGAGGCGAGCGCCAGCTCTTCACTGTCCACTAGCACCGACGCCACCGGCAGCGCGGCCGTCGCCACCGCCAGAAAGATCGCTACCGCCAGGCCGCCTGGGGTATCTCCTCGGTACGAAGAAAACACGACGACGATCGGGACCACGAACGCGTACGCAGCTGCGCAAAACGACCGCAGCGGCGCAGATGTGCTCTACAGTGAGTTCCACCATCTCCAGTACGCAGTCAATTTCCCTCGGTCTAGCGTCTTCAGTCCGTACTCATTCAACAGATTCCCCACACTACCCTTGCCATAATTGTGTCTCAAGCTCCAGATACCGGCTACAAGATCGATGTAGCGATCCCCTACTCCTGCTTCTCCGACATCCAGATAGTGAGAGCGACCAGCATCGAATAGCACATTCGGTAGACAATAGTCGCCATGCACCAATACCTGATCCTCTTTGCATGTGGGGCCCACAACAGGATGACGAAAAGGGCAGTCCACTATCGGCACGGAATGAAATCTTCTCAACGCCCGACCTACCAGTGAGGCGACCTCTTGCCTATTCCAGCCAGCCGACCGGTCATGTGCCGGTACTCCCGATACCGACTTTGTAAGCAAGAACTCGTAACCGCCACGCGAGCCACTCGCAACGACTTTCGGGACGGGTAGCCTGCTGCTCAACCATTCCAGCCGCATCGCTTCATCTCGTAGGGAATTGTACTCGGCACCATTTACATCAAGCACCTTCAAATATGTATCCCCTTCCCCCTCACCCACCAGGCGGAACACCGCATCAGATCGGTCGGTCGGGTAGGACACCGCCGCGGTGAGGCCGGTCAACCAGGGGCGCATCTCGTCTGGTATTCGTCCAACCAGGGTGCTGAAATGAGGATCAAATGCCAATATGCAGAGCTCGCTTCAAAGATCGCTTTCCTCAGTATAGGTTACCCGCACCTTACCTTTTGTACTGCGCTGAGAGCATGTTGCAAAGAGGTTGTACCCCTTTGCAAGCATTTCAGCGCTTGGATTCATACCAAGTCCGGGTGAATGCCAACGGCATGACGGAGTCAGCCATTGCCCACGAGCCCCCCTCCTCGGAGTGGATTCCCGCTTGCGCGGGAATGACGTGTATGGGATGGCATCCTGGTTGTGCTCGCCCGCAGCCAGAATGTGCTCCCGTTCAAGCGGACTCGGTATCACTGAATACTAATGCCAGAAGCCTGTAGCCGCAGTTTGTGGGAGGCCAGCCTCTCTGCTAACCGCTTTGAGTCTCGTGCACCTCTACGAGTACGGCGCCTCCCGGGACGAGGGATCCCTCGTCGAAAGGGAGCGAGTGGACCACCCCGGCGTGGGGCGCTGAGACGGGCTGCTCCATCTTCATAGCCTCCAGGACGAGGAGGAGTTGTCCCTCCTCGACTTCCTGGCCCTCCAGTACGAGCACCTTCACGACCGTGCCAGGCATCGGGGCTGTGAGGCTAACGGCAGCATCGGCGCC
>JBPCIR010000130.1:0-15367 GCA_051006095.1 Rubrobacter sp.
TCCTCGACAGGGGCGTCGAGGATCTCGGGGTCGAAGTCTCCGATGATGCGCGCGAGTACCTGCTGCGCCTCGCCGGCGGAGACGGTCGGCGGATGCTCAACGCCCTCGAGGTCGCTGCGGCAGGCACCAAGCGGGTCGAGGTCGCTGACGTGGAGCGGGCGGTGGGACAGAGGGCGCTCAGGTACGGGCGCGAGGAGCACTACGATGTCATAAGCGCGTTCATCAAGAGCGTTCGTGGCGGCGATCCTGATGCTGCCCTCCATTATCTTGCCAGAATGCTCGAGGCTGGTGAGGACCCCGTGTTCGTCGCCAGGCGGCTCGTGATCCTGGCCTCAGAAGACATCGGTAACGCCGACCCGCACGGCCTGCCGCTCGCCGTCTCCGCCGCAGAAGCCGTCAGGCTCATCGGGATGCCTGAGGGACGCATCCCACTCGCCCAGGCCACGACATACCTGGCCTCGGCCCCGAAATCCAACGCCGCCTACGCCGGCATAAACGCGGCGCTTGCCGACGTGCGTCGCGAGAATACCCCAGAGGTCCCCATGCACCTCCGCAACGCCGTAACCGGGCTCATGAAGGAGGAGGGCTATGGCTCGGATTACCGCTACGCCCACGCCGACGAGCCGGAAGGTATGAACGACAGGTATCTGCCCGAGGAGCTATCAGACCGCGTCTACTACGGGCCGAAGGAGAGCGGGGCTGAAGCGGAGATCAAAGAGCGGCTACAACGTTGGCGCAAGGAGAGGGAGGAGCGCGAGCAATAGACGCTACAGCGGCGATTCATTGGCGTGTGCTGCGATCTTGTAGGAAAATGAGCAAATGAGCCAGGGAAGCGGGATGCGCCCTACTGCTACTTTCACACGACTTGAGCGATCCGAAACGCCACCGGGCGGGGAGCCTAAGGCGGTGCGAGCGTGGCTGCTCGGCGGCTTCTGGGTTTCGGTAGGGTCTCAGACCATAGAGCAAGATCAGTGGCGGCTCCGGAAGGCGGCCAGCCTCGTCAAACTTCTTGCCATCGCCCCAGGCCATCGCATTCACCGAGAGCAGGTAATGAACCTGTTGTGGCCAGATCTCGGGAGGAAGGCCGCGTCGAACAACCTCCGCCCGGTCCTCCACGCCGCCCGCAAGATCCTGGACCCGGCGAAGGGTTCGCGCTACCTGGCATCCCAGGACGAGTCGCTGGTGTTATGTCCGGGAGGACAGCTGTGGGTAGACGTCGAGGCCTTCGCAGAGTCCGGGTTCAGCGCCCGCCGCTCACAGGACCCTGCTGCCTACCGGGCTGCCATCGAACTTTACGCCGGGGAACTCCTGCCCGATGACCGCTACGAGGAGTGGGCGGAGAACAGGCGGGGGGAGCTGCGGCGGCTGTACATCGAGCTGTTGGTCGACCTGAGTGGACTGTACGAAGAGCGCGGACAGTATGGGCAGGCCGCTGAGAGGTTACAGAGAGCCTTATCGGAAGAACCTGCCAACGAAGAGGCACATGCTGGCCTGATTCGTCTTTACGCCCTCTCCGGGAGGCAGGGAGAGGCGCTCACGCAATACGAGCGACTCAGGGAGACCCTCTCCGGGGAGCTCGGTACGGAGCCCGGCGCCACGACCCGAGTCCTGCGCGACGAGATAGCGGCCGGCAGATTCCAGCCCACCCGGCGCGCCGCTCCCCGACAGGAGGAACCGTCGCATTCCGTCAAGCACAACCTGCCCGCGTCCAGGACAAACTTCGTCGGGCGCGAGCGAGAGATGGTCGAGGTCAGGAGGATGCTCGCTATGACGGGGCACTTGACCCTCACCGGTACTGGCGGCTGTGGCAAGACGCGGCTCGCCCTGGAGGTGGCCAGGGACCTGGTTGGGACCTATAAGGACGGAGTGTGGCTCGTGGAGCTGGCGCCGTTGTCCGAGGGGGCGCTGGTACCACAGGTGATGGCCGCCACCTTGGGGGTACAAGAGCAACCGGGCCGTCCCCTCCAAGAGAGCCTACTCGACGCCCTGGGCGACAAAGAGACACTCCTCATCCTGGATAATTGCGAGCACCTGCTCGATGCCGCGGCGCGCCTGACGGTGGCCCTACTCGACTCTTGTTCGCGTTTGAGGGTGCTCGCCACAAGCAGGGAGCCTCTGGGCGTGACGGGCGAGTTGGGCTGGCCCGTGCCCTCACTCTCGGCGCCAGGCACGCAACAGTCCCTTACCGTGGAGGAGCTCGGAGGCTACGAGTCAGTGCGGCTGTTCGCTGATCGTGCCTCGAAGAGGCATCCTGGCTTCGAACTGACGTCCGAGAACGCCACGGCCGTTGCACGGGTGTGCGTGGGGCTGGAGGGCATACCACTCGCCATAGAGCTCGCCGCAGCGAGGATCGGGATGCTCTCGGCTGCGCAGATCTCCGAAAGGCTCGGGCACTCCCTCAAACTGCTTACAGACGGCGACCAGAGAGTGGACCATCGCCACCAGACCTTGAGGGCGGCGCTGGAGTGGAGCTTCGAGTTGCTTGGAGAACCCGAGCAAGCACTGTTCCGGAGGCTCGCCGAATTCGCTGGCGGCTTCACCCTCGATGCAGCCGAGAGCGTCGGAGTGGGAGAAGGTATCGATCAGGAAGACGTCCTGGAGTTGCTCTCTGTGCTGGTAGATAAGTCGCTGGTGGTAGCCGAAGAGAATTGGGAGCAGGGGGCGCGCTACAGGCTGCTCGAGCCTGTTCGGCAGTACGCCCGCGAGAAGCTAGGGGTGAGTGGAGAAGCCGAGGCAGTCGGACGGCGGCACGCCGAGTTCTTCCTCGCCCTGGCGGAGGAGGCAGAGCCGGAGTTGACCAGATCGCAGCAGGCTGAGTGGCTGGATCTCTTGGAGACCGAGCGCGACAACCTCAGGGCCGCGCTCTCGTGGGCGCTCGGGCGGGAGCTTGATTCTGGACCTCGGATGGCGGGTGCCTTGTGTCGGTTCTGGCACACGCGAGGTTACTTGAGCGAGGGGAGAAGGTACCTGGAAGCAGTTGCAAGCAGTTCTGCGGTACCGACGACCATACGCGCCAAGGCGCTTGACGGGTTGGGATGGATAGCGGAGCCGCAAGGCGATTACGAGCGAGCGCGCGAAGCATACGAAGAGAGCCTGGAGTTGTACCGGATCTCCAATGACAAGAGGGGCGTGGCGAACGTGCTCGGCGATTTGGGATCTCTGGCACTGGATCGAGGAGACTATGAGGAGGCGACGTCGCTGCTGGTGGAGAGCTTGACGTTACACCGAGAATTGGGCAGTAAAGAAGAGGTTGTTGGTGTACTCAATGGCCTCGGAGTGTTGGCATCAGCGAAAGGAGATCGAGAACAGTCAATATCGTACTTCAGTGAGGCATTGGCCTTGAGTCGGGGGACTGGGAACGTACGGAGGAACGCGACCTCCCTGGGTAACCTGGGGATTACGATGTTGGTGCATGACAATCCCGAACAGGCTACTGTGTTGCTCGAAGAAAGTTTGGCGCTGTTTCGAGAGATCGGTGATAGCTCGAACATCGCCATTGGCCTCATGTATTCAGCCCTTGCCGCGTTGACCGAAGGTGATCATGCACGGGTACAGCCGCTTGGCCAGGAGAGCTTGAATCTGCTCCAGAGGGCCGAAGATAAGCAGCATATGCCGGACTGCCTGGAGATAATGGCGGGTGGTGCCGCGGCGCAGGGCCTGGCGCAAAGAGCGGCGCGACTGTGGGGGGCGGCGGAGGCCATGCGTGAAGACATCGGTGTACCCTTGCAGCCCGAAGATCGCAAGCTACTAGCCCCTTATCTAGCCACGGCGCGTTCCAGCCTGGGTGAGCCGGCATGGCAGACGACCCTGGTGGAGGGTCGAGCAATGATGCCAAGGCAGGCGATCGAGTACTCCCTCTCCGCAGAGGAACCGGTCTTGTCTATACCGGTCGCCCGTCGCCCTGGTGGGAACTCGGCCACATTCGCCCCTCTTACCCCTCGCGAGGAGGAGGTAGCTCTACTGGTTTCGCGCGGGCTCACCAACCGCCAGATCGGCTCGGAGCTCTTCATCTCCGAGCACACGGTCGCCACCCACATTGCCAAGATCCTCAAGCGACTGGCCTTGAGCTCCCGCTCAAGGCTCTCCGCCTGGGTGGCCGACCGAAGGTTACCACCATCGGATCAGGGTTGAGGAATGCCTGCCCCCAGCGTTTACACGGTGAGACATTGATCTGACCTAAATCCAAGAATACTCAATTCTAACTATGCTACAGGCCTTCCGATTAGCGGCCGATTAACGGCCGCCCTCTAAGCTTCCCCTATGACGTACTCGAAGGAGACAAGTTCCATAGAGTCGAGGAGTGCCTGCGATGAGGCTTTACTTGATACGCTGGGCCGACCTCATGCTCGCCCGCAGTCATTAGCCAGGGATGCGCAAGTGGTGTCGGTGTCCGTACCGGTCAGTGACCAGGACCAGGCCAAGGAGTTCTACTTGGAGACCCTGGGCTTCGAACTGCTGGTAGACAATTCGTGCAGAGCGGGTATGAGTTGGGTGGAGGTGGCCCCCGAGAACTCCGCGACCTCGCTGATGCTGGTAAGCTGGCCAGATTCCTTGCTCCCCAACATGTACCGGGTCATGGTCATAGCTACTGATGACATCCAGACGCTTCACGAAGAGCTTGTTGCCAAGGGTGTCTTCTTCGAGTTACCGCCCACGGAATCGCTCAACGGAAGGCAGGCGATGTTCCGCGACCCTGACGGCAATGCCCTCGTGCTTTGGGAGCGCTCGTCGTTCGCCTCGAGAGAGCGCACGTCGTGGTTCGGGGCGACGTAACCCGCGGTGCGTAGTCCTCCCGACAAGTCTTGAACGTCGATACGGATTGGGCCATGCTCGGCTGTTGCTGCCAAGCATGGCCCCGACCCACCTGTTCTCTCGGGTTGCGCAGGTCGACCTACTACGCTGCACATCCACGAGTCGTCCTGCTTCAGTGTGCTTTGAAACGCGCAAGGGGGGTTACCTGCGCCACGTCTTCGTTCCTTCCGCCCGCGTCCGGCTCCGGCGCAAGCGTGGCAGTGGGCGCGATGTTCCCGGTCGGCGGGACCTTCACCTCTGATGCATGGGCCTCACTACCTGGCCTACCTCCGACTCCCACGGCAAAGAACAACGCGACCAGGGCCAATACGCACACGCTACCTCGAACTCTCTTTACTATTGCTCCCCTCTTTCCAGCGGCGGCAATTCGCCGTCGGGCTTGCTCCAGAATGGACGTCGGGACGTTCACGGCCTCTCCTTTCCTTCGCTGCTCCGGGGTGGATAGAGTCCCTCGCCGGAGCGCTTTACGATTACGAAGAGAAGCCTAAGGAGGGGGATATCCCGCCGTCATGAGCACCCATCCCGAATCGCTCCGGAAGATGATCCCATCCAACGCGGGAATCGCGTCGATGGCGGCGGGACGCCTTCCCGCCTGGTCCAGACGCTTCAGTAGCGGACCCGATTTCAGGCATCCATCCCGAGCTGCGCGGGAAGATGTTCCCGCCCAACTCGGGAATCGTGCCCATGACGGCGGGACACCTTCCCGTCTAGACTTGCGGTAGAGGTCGCACGTGAGACGGCCTTCGAGAGGAACAGGAAGTTGTCTGGCGAGCAGAGGCGCGGAGAGGACCGCGAAGGCTGGAAATCAGCGGTTGCCCAGGTGACGGGCGCATCGGTCTCCGCCATGAGTCATCGGACGTCTAGAGGATGCACCGAGCCGTGTCCGATGCCATCATTGCGGGTTAGGAAAGGGCTTCAAGAGGAAGGCGAACCAACCATCGGATCACAGCCTGATATGACGGGGTCCGACGAGAATAGGAACGCGTGGCCGTCCACCTCGGTGCGTAACTACTGGCTGCTCACCGCCTGGGCGTCATCGGCCGTATGCGGTGTTTGGTGTGGGTAGGTGGAATGCTGGCTGGATGGCGCTGCGGCGGGGCGTCGCCCGCTTCGGACGCCACGTCCGGCGTGGGGCGGCGGCATACTCGGTCCTATTGCTAGCGCTCCTGCTCACGCTCCTCGCCTCCTACTACGTCCGCCAGAACGTCGAGGCAGAAGCACGCACCCGGTTCGACGAGACTACCAAGGCGACGAGGGCAGCCATTTATCGTCGTGTGAACGCCTATCTCGCAGCGATGTTCGGCGCGAGGGGGTTGTTGCGCGTGAGCGATTCGGTCGGTCGTGACGAGTGGGATGGCTACGTCAGGAGCATAGAACCGGGGAGCCCACTTCGTAAGTCCCAAAGTCTTGAGGGGCTTCAGTCTTTGGGCTTTGCGACGTACTTGAGACCCGGGGAGACGGAGGCTTACTCCCGAGAGGCTCGGGAAGAGGGCGTACGGGATCTGTGGCCAGAACCGGATGGTGAACGCTCGGCTTACTTCCCCCTGAAGTTAGTGGGTCCCTCCTACGAGGCCAACCGGAAGATGATCAACTACGATGCGTATTCGGATCCCGCCCACCGGTCCGTCATGGACCGGGCCCGAGACATCGGAGAGCCGCAGGTTACGGGGATGGACTACGTATTGACCAATGCTCCCTCACACTCTGAGGCGGACCTGGCCTTTAGGAAAGGCTTTGTGGTGTATCTGCCGGTTTACCAGGATGGCGAACCCAAGGACACCGTTGCCGAACGGCGACGCGCCCTGAGAGGGTTCGTCGTCGGCACCTTCAAGGCGGAAGAACTCTTTGCCCACACCTTCGGTAGAACATTCCACCCCGCCGTAGACTTCGAGGTATACGACGGCGAGGACGCAGCATCGAGCTCGCTGCTCTACGACAACAATGGTGTGAGGAATGCCGGGGAGAAGGGGAATGCGACTCTCTTCTCCAAGGTGAGACGAATCAAAGTAGCCGATACACGATCCGGGACACGCGAGTGGGCCCTGTACTTCGCCACGCTGCCAGCATTCGAGAGAGGAGTAAAGAGCAACCTACCCGCCTTCGTACTCGTGAGCGGTGTCACCGTTAGTCTCTTGCTCTTCGGTATCACGTGGATGCTCGCGCGCAGCCGTACGCAGGCCTTCCGCGCAAGCGCTGACCTGAAGGAAGCCAACCGGGAGCTGGAGCAGGCAAACACGGAGTTGCAGAGGTCGAGGGAGGGCCTGGTCAGCGCCAGAGAGGAGGAGAGGCGGCGCCTGAGACGGGACCTGCACGATGGGGTAGGCCCCCAGTTGGCCGCGCTCATGCTCGAGCTCGAAACCGCAAGCGATCTCGTCTCGGATAACCCTGAAGCCTCCGCCTTGATCGCGAAGCTCTCCAAGCGCGCCAGGGAGATCGTCTCAGACGTCCGGCACTCGGTTCACGCGCTGAGGCCGCCCGCCCTCGACGAGCTCGGCCTCGTCGAAGCCCTGAGGGAAGGAGCGCTCCAGTACGGTCCGGCGGGCTTGCGCGTGTCGGTGGAGGACCCGGAAGAGCTGTCGCACTTGCCAGCGGCGGTGGAGGTAGCATGCTACAGGATAGCTCAGGAGGCCCTGGCCAACGTAGTCCGTCACGCCAGGGCGAGCCACTGTTCCATTCGTATCCGGCTGGACGATGAGGCGGGCGCCCTGAGCGTTGAAGTCGAAGACGACGGGAGGGGCATCAGGGACGAAGATAGGGCCGGAGTGGGGATGAGCTCGATGCGCGAGCGGACCGAAGAGCTTGGAGGCAGGTGTACCGTAAAGCCCTTGGCGGGGGGCGGCACCCTGGTCAGGGCGCTTCTGCCCTTCCGCACCACAGAAGACACCCCCGTAGAGAGGAGTAAGGGAGCATGAAGGATACTGTTCGCGTGTTGATAGCCGACGATCACCCCCTCTTTCGCGAGGGCATGCGCGGCCGCCTGGACCGGGTGGCGGACTTCGCGGTTGTGGGGGAGGCCGCGAGCGGCGAAGAGGCGGTGGAGTTGGCCAACAAGCTCGATCCCCACGTCGTCCTCATGGACATCAAGATGCCGGGCCTGAATGGCATAGAGGCCACCCGCGAGATCCTGCGGGCAAGCCCGCGTGTCGGCGTGTTGATGCTCACTATGTTCGAGGACGATGATTCGGTCTTCGCCGCTATGCGCGCCGGGGCCAAAGGCTACCTCCTGAAGGACTCAGGCGGCGAGGGGATAGTGTACGCCATCCGAGCGGTGACGAGCGGGGAAGCTGTCTTCGGGCCAGGGGTAGCCGAGCGCATAATAGGCTTCTTTTCCGCCCCTCGGTCAGTCACGCCTCAGCGCGCCTTCCCGGAACTCACCGAGCGCGAAGAGGAAGTCCTCTCCCTGGTTGCGCTGGGCAAGAGCAACCAGGAGATAGCCCGGCAGCTGTTCGTGAGCCTGAAGACTGTTAGAAACCATGTCTCCAACATCCTGCTCAAGTTGCAGGTAGCCGACAGGGCGCAAGCTGTCATCCGCGCTCGCGACGCCGGGATGGGGTGTGAGAGAAATAGTCAAGTCTAACTACTCCCCAAGGGCGTAAGTTAACGGCCAGAAAACACGCTCCACCTATGATGCATTCACATGATGATGACTCCGCTGGACAAAAAGCCGCTCTCCAGGTTCGACTACTACCTTGACGAGTCGGACTCGGTCATAGTCGTACTGCGCTGCGAGGACGGCTCGGTCGTGACCGTCGTGATCCGGTCGGGGCATCCCCCTCCGTCCCGACTGGATCCAGGTAGGACCAGCGCACCTGTCAAACGATCAAGGTGAAGCGACGATGACACGGCGAACGACCTTGGTGCTCACAGTGGGGTTAGCCGTTGTACTGTCTTGGTTGCCGGCAGGGTGTACAGAAGTCGGCCAGCAGCACAGAGCTGGTAGCAGTGGGGACGACCAGCGTGCCGAGATTTCGCACGGCAAGATAGCCTTCATGAGGCAACCTGACATCTACGTGATGAACTCCGACGGCACCGGCCAGACCAACCTCACCAGGACGCAAACGACTGTAGGTGGGGGTGCGTGGTCTCCGAGTGGCAAGAAGATAGCCCTTTTCGCCAGGCCCGCTGGGGAACGCTTCCTCGATATCTACGTGATCAATGCCGACGGTACCGGTGCGACCAACCTTACCAGGACGAAGGCGAGTACTGAAGTCGCCCCCTCGTGGTCGCCCGACAGCAAGAAGATAACCTACCTGAGAGGCAGCGACCCCAGCGGCGAGATATACACCGACATCTACGTGATGAACTCCGACGGAACCCGTCGGACAAGGCTCATCAAGGGCAGGGACACAAAGGACTTTGAAGTCGGCTTCGAATCACCGGTATGGTCTCCCGATGGCGAGAAGATAGCCTTCATGAGGACAACCAGAGTAGACTTTGCCAATAGCGCATCTTCCTCCGCTGCACCCGCCACTGGACCGAGCGACCTCTACGTGATGAAAGCCGACGGCACAGGTCTAAATAAGCTGTCCGAGGAGATGTCATACGCACAATCACCCCTCTGGCCGCCTCTTTGGTCACCTGACGGCAAGGAGATAGCCTTCAGTGGGGCTGGAGAGAACGGAGAGAAGAAATATGTCGTGAACGCCGACGGCACAAAGCCAAGGGAGCTACTGCCGAACGTACAGGCCCACATCTCTTCGTACTCCTGGTCACCCAATGGCGAGAAAATAGCCTTCGCAGCAGTGCATTATCGCGGGGAGCTCGATATTTATGTGATCAATGCCGACGGCACCGGCCAGACCAACCTCACCAGTACCAAGACGATAATAGAAGGCGAGCCCTCTTGGTCGCCGGATGGCAAGCAGATAGCCTTCTCAAGAGGTGTGGCAGATGATGTCTATGACGACCAGGATCTCTACGTGATGAACGCCGACGGAGCCGGACGAACGCGTCTCGCTACCAACGCGAGTAGCCCTACTTTCGCGCCTCGGAAAAGGGAGTAGAATTCCGAGAGATCTCCCCGCAGAATGAGCTCTGTCCCCAACGCTCTATCTCTCATCTGGAGCGTAGATCCGGCGGAGCACAGGGCTCTCGAACTCGCTGCTCAGGCAGTCCATGTGGACCTCATCCCACAGCTTGCCGCCCATCATGCGACACTTGCGACGACGACCTATTGCTTTGAATCCGGCCTTCTCGTAGGCTCTTATGCCTGCCGGGTTAAACTCGAAGACCGTCAGCATGACGTTGTGAAGCCCGAGGGCGGTAAAGGCATAGTCGAGCATCAGACGCGTCGCCTCGGTACCGTAGCCCTTACCCCGACATTCGGGCTCGCCGATGAGGATACCGAAAGTGGCCGAGCGGTTTCGGTGGTCTACTCCGTGCAGTCCGGTGTTGCCGATAGGACGCAGGGTCTCCCGTTCGTAGATTGTGAACGGTACGTCGTCTTCCGTCTTCGACTGCCGGTCGTACCAGTCCAGTTCTTTCTCCATCGTCATCGGGCGTGGCGGGAGGTCCAACGTGCGCGTGGTGCCGAAGTCATTCACCCAGCGCTGATAAATCGGCAGTAGATCCCGCCTCAGCGGACCGAGCGCCACGAGGTCTCCCTCTATATTCAGGATCGGCCCTCTGTTATCTTCCGTGCTCTGTCCCGTCATGCTCGTCGCCTTTCTCACCGTCTTCCTGTTGCCCGTTGCCTGTTGCCTGTTGCCTTCCATCCAACGCCGTCTTCTCATTGGTCGCCAGTAGAAGACTGACGAACACGAACGGCTCGAACCAGGTGATGTAGGCGTAGAACCAGTAGTTTACGGTGAGCTGGAAGGCGATGACGAGCGCCGCCGAGAGGGCGGCGAGCCGGCGAAGGGTCTTCTTGCGCGGCACGAAGGCGAGGAGTATGGAGAGGAAGATCGCGAGCGCCATCAGCGGCCGTTGCAAGAACGCGAGCTCGGGGACCTGGCTAAAAAGGGACCACGGGGTGACCCTGTCGCCCTGGAACGCGAGGGTCTTGTCGTAGAAGAGCTTTGCCGCCTCGAAAGGATGTCCGTCGAGCAGTATGACCCAGAACGTGAGCAGTACGAGGCCGGCACCTCCGAGTACGAAATCCACTATGGGCTTTCGCCTGCGTCCTTCGTACATGATCCACAACGGGCCGAGGACGATAGGATAGAGCTTGACGGCGAACCCGGCCGCGATGCTCGCCCCCCGCGCGATCGGCGAGGCCGCCGCCGCTAGTCCTATTGCCGAGACTGCGGCGACGATGATGTCGTTGGTATTATTGTTGGTCGCGTACACGGTGTAGGGGAACGCCGCCCAGGCGAAGATGAGCGCAGCGGCCCCCTCTTTCCCCGAGAGCCTGTAGCCCGTGATGAACAGCGCCATGGCCCCTGCGACGAAGGAGAAGAGCGTGAGGGCGTGGGCCGCGGGGAGGAAGTCCCACTCCCCCGAGAAGCCGAACATGAGGACGAAGGGCACGTAGAGCAGGTAGTTGAGAGGGCCGTAGGTGTCTCCAGTTCCTACGTCTGAGGGCATGCTGCCGTAGGGGACTGTGCCTTCCAGGATACGGTCGGCGCCGGCGACCCCGGCGTAGCCGACGGCGATGACGCGGGAGTCGAGGTGGAGGCCGATGACGATGCCGCCGGCGAGACCGGCTAGCACCATAAGGACCCACATCGGGAGGTTGCTCGTTTTCTCGACCTTCTCGCCTATCCCGAAGCCCATGAAAAGGGTCCTGACGAAGAGGTAGACCAGCGGCGGGTACCACAAGACGACGGCCTCGAGGACTACCCCCTCCCTGTAGAAGCCGTGCGAGACGAGGAACCCGAGCAGCGCCACGATATCCAGGTTGCGCATGGCGAAGAGTCTGTCCGTGCGCCAGAAAGCAGCGGCGAAAGCGAGCGCCAGCGGTAACCAGACCCACCAGTAGTTGGCCTGCTTGCCGTAGGCGCCGCGTACGCCGCGGGCCAGGTTCCACCCGACTTGATCACCTGTGTACACGGAGTCGAGAGCCCACGTCTCGTCGTCCACCTCGACGGTCGCCACCTCCTTGCCCTTCTCAGTCGGCCTGCCTCCGACCACCCCTTTCTCGTCGACGTAGTAGCGGACCGTCCATGCGCCGTCCTCATACTCGGCCTCTGCGCTGTGTGGACCGTGGGTGGAGAGCTCCTCCCTGACCTCGGGGCTCGCGGCCGCGAGCTTGATCGCCCTCTCTTCCGAGAGCCTGGGGTATCGGATCTCATCCGCCTTCGGCGAGACCTCGACCCCGCTAACCGCTCCGGAATCGTCGGCGACCCTGAAACGGGCGACTTCCTCACCGGAAGTCTGTTCCGTGAGCACTACCAGCCACAGGTCCTTGCGGCGGTCGTAGTCTGCGGTAGTCTCGACACTCGGCTTCGAGTAGTACTCCTCCAGCTTCGGGATAAAGCTGGCCTGCTCCAGCACCTCCGTCTCGTCCATCTGGGAACCCTGCGCGAAGCCCATAGCGCACAGCAGCGGCAGAAGGAGCGCTACCAGTAATGCGGTGCGCTTCACGAGGGGCTCTTCTCTCGTTTAGTCGTCGGCAGGGCGAGCATCATGACCCTGGGTACAGTGAGGAAGACCGTGCGGACGCGGAGCCAGAATGCACCGTATGGGAACCCTCCCAACTTACGGGGAGTCCTCCAGCTCCTGGCCGAACAGCTCGGCGAGGGGTTCGAGGCCTTCGGGGGCGCCGGTGAAGAGCAGCGAGTCACCGCCCTGAAGCCTGTACGTGTCGCGGGGCCTGTAGGTCCAGCGTCCGCCCCGGTTGACGGCGAGGGCGTACATCCCCGTCTCGGTCTCGATCTCGAGGGAGTCCAGCGTCTTGCCGTCGGCCGGAGAGCCTGGGGAGACGGTGAGCTTCAGGACGATTTCGTCCGACTCGCCGATCGCCGCGGAGAGGACGGGGTGGACTTCCTCGCCCTTCTCGACGACCCAGACCATCTCCATCGCGCAGTCCGCGATAGTCTCTGAGGCGGTGGCGAGGTGAAGGAGGCCCCTGAGGCGCGAGGAGTCCTCCACCCGGGGGGCTGCGAGGAGGACCCAGCGCTCCAGCCGGTAGCGCATCTCGTCCATCTCATCCTCGATGGCGATCACCTCGCGGGCGAGCCCCGCGTCGCCGTAGAGCAGGGCCGAGTAAGCGAGCCCGACGGCCACCTCGGAGAGGTTCTTCATCTCGATCAGGATGTCCACCGCGCGGTCGATCTCCGAGAGCTCGCCGGCGGTCGGCGCTGGCACGGGCGCGTCTCCGAGCGGACGGGCCCCGGCGAGCTCCCTGACCTCGGTGACGCCCTCCGGCGGGCCCTGCAGGAAGAGTACGTCGCCGGACCGCAGCACGTCCTCGGGCTCGGGGTCGAAGTTCCAGTCGTCCTCGGAGCGGAGGGCAATAGGGCGCATCCCCGTCTCGACGGGCAGGTCGACCTCGCCCAGAGAGCGGCCGTCCAGGGCGCTATCCGCGTGCACGCGGACGCGGGAGGGTATCTCCTCGGCCTCAGGAATATCGTGCAGGAGTTCGGGCGGGATCCCAAGCCGCTTGACCACGATCTTGGCTATGTCGACGGCGGCGTTGCCGATCTTCTCTATGTCCTGGACGACCTGGAGGATGCCCGCCATCTGTTCCGCATCGGAAGGGCTCCTCGCGGCCAGGATGGTCAGCGTGCGCATGTCGAAGACCAGGTCGTTCAGGCGCTCCTCCAGGTGGGATACCTCTTCGGAGAGATCCTCGGAGTTGTAGAAGATCGCCGCGTAGGCCAGGTCGACCATAAGCTCCGAGGTGTTCTTCGCCTCGATGAGCATCTCCTTCACGTTCCTTGGTCGCGTCTCACGCATCTCTTACCCCGCCAATCCGAAAACGATAAGGGCTATTATAAGGCTCATAAAGCCGAGCAGGTCCACGGCCGCCGTGATTATGGGGATGCCGTAGGTGTCAGGGTCCAACCCCAGCCTGTAGCTCAGGGTCGAGCCGTAGTAGGCTGCGAGCACCGCCGCCGTGGTGGCGATCAAGCCAGCAAGGGCGCTGACCCCGATCATCACCAGGAAACCAGGGCTAGCCCCCTCATGGAAGAGCGCCACTGCTATGAGGTGCGAAGCCCCACCGATGAACACATAGACCCCGGTAGCGAAGATGTAGATGAGCGTGAAGTCTCTTAGGGCCGCGAACTGCGGTACCCCGCGCGGCGCTATAAGGCCGAGGTGGATCTTCGAGGAGAGGCGGCTGGAGAGTATGCCGCCGAGTGCGCCGCCCTCCTGCAAAAAGGCCGGCAGAAGGATGCTCAAGGCCAAAAGCGTCGTGAACTGCTCCTCGCGGTTCTGCAGCGCGACGCCGACCAGGATGGTCACTGTCCCCGTCATGGCCAGGATCGGGAACGATTCGGCCAGGATGCGCCTGAGGTTCTCGACACCCATCCTGAGTCCGAAGTACGCTGCCGCCCCCGCTGCCAAGGCCAGCGTGGCCCCGAGGACCGAAGAGAAGATAGGGATGCCTATAAGGTATGTAGCGATAACAAGTGAGGGGAGCGTGAGGATATCCCCCGCGGCAGTCAGCATCGGGGCCCCGATGTTATCCATGTCCCAGCCGCGGGCGACCGAGAGGCGTGCGACGAGGACCGTGATCCCGAGCAGGAGCACGCCGGCGATGATTCCGCCGGCCGTGGATATGATGACGTAGTCGACGACCGAGAGCTCTGTCTCGACGCCGAGGATGCCGCAAAGGATTCGCGCCAGGAAAGCGAGGTACACACCAGAGACGAGCGAGAGGACGGCCGCTGCCTGCACGTTCTCGGCGAGCACGCCGCGCCTGAGGTCGAAGCTGAAAAGGCCGGTCTGGATGGAGGTCGAGAGCCTGCTCCCCATCGCCCCGAAGATGGCGCCGCGCATCCCTATGGCAGCGGGGATCAGGACCGCGAGCCCGACGAGCTCGTCGAGCGTGCCTGAGATACCGGCGAGCACGATGCCCGCGAGTAACTCCCCCGCCGAGGAGAGAAACAGCGCGGCGAACCCCTGACGAAGCGTCTCTTTCTCCTCCGTGAGGTAGCCGTAGACCTTGGGCCGCAGGCGGGGCCGGTTGCGCAGCCTCTCGCGCACCCCGCCCTCCCGGCCGCCCTCTCGCCACAGGACCCGTCTTTTCTCTCTCTCGGACACGGGGAATGTATAGACCCTGCCGCCCGCGAAGTAAAGCGGTTGTGAGGTGTTGGGGATCTGGTACAGCTACCGCCTTTGGGGAGGATGGCAGCGAGCAGCCTGGCTCACCGATCTCCAAGATGCCGATATCAGGGCGGACCGGTGGCCTGAGAAGCCGGCCTTATGGACGGAGGTGGGCGAAATCGCCGCCCGGCTCATAGAGCGGGGGTACACGGGGAAGGCGGTGCTGCGCGTCAGCGGCGCCTAGAGCGGCATGCGAAAGATCAATCCTTTCGCATGCCGCGGCATCAGACTTCAGGTTTATCTGGAGTATTTACTCTGTTTACGCAGTTACGCTTGAGCTATCGGGCTTGGTGCTCCCGAAGCATGAGCTTTCAGGCTCTCTTCGGCGACGCCCAGAGCCTCC
>JBPCIR010000131.1:0-12373 GCA_051006095.1 Rubrobacter sp.
TTGACCAACGACGCGGGGAACTTCTCGGTCTTCATCCACCGCTACTGGCACTACAACCATCCGGGCACGCAACTGGCCCCCGCGAACGGCGCGATGGGTTACGGTGTTCCTGCCGCGGTAGCCGCGAAACTCGCCGCCCCCGACCGGACCGTCGTGGCCTGCTGCGGCGACGGTGGGTTCCTGATGACGGGCTACGAGGTCGAGACGGCGGTCCGGTACGGCGCCGCCATCACCGTCGTTGTCTTCCGCAACGGGCTGCACGGCACCATAGCGATGCACCAGAAGCAGGCGCTCGGCCGCACCGCGGGCGTCGAGATAGGGGAGGTCGACCTCGCTGGTTACGCAAGGAGCCTCGGTGCCGAAGGCCAGACCGTGCGCGACCCCGATGAACTGGCGCCAGCGCTCGAAGCCGCAGCAGCTTCGGACACTGTCACCTTGCTCGACGTCGTCACAGACCCTGACATCATCAGCCCTTCGACGACGCTCTCCGAGATTATCGGCGAGAGCCCCTGAGGGGGACGTGGAGCGGCGGATAGAGGAAGAGCGCGCCAGGGTCGAGGCCGAGTACCGGCAGGTCCTGAAGAGCTCGGTCGAGTTCGAGAGGAGGATCAGGGACCGCTGGCGCGAGAAATGCCTTGCCAAGAACTGGCGAATCGCCGAGCTGGAGGAACGGGTCGCTGACCTGGAGCGGCGCCTCGGGGAGAGGGAAGACCCTTTAGAGTAGAGTCTACTCTTCGGGGAGGTACGAGGAGATCAGGTCGGTGTAGATCTTCTGGCCTTCGGGGCGCAGATGGTAGCCGTCGCTGTAGAAGAGTTCAGGCCGGTCAGCGCTCGCTGCGTGCCAGTCGACGAGTACGGCGGCGGGGTATCTTTTCACTCCTTCCGCGATCACCTCGTTGTTCGACTCCTCCCAGGTGCGGGGGACTGTTACGTTGACGAAGACGACTCTGTCTACGCCGGAGAGTATCCGCATGATCTGGTCGAACTCCCCTCTGGTGAAGGTGCCGTTGTTACCGAGGTGGACGATCACCACTTCTCCCAGTTGTCCGGTGGCGCGACGGTACTTCAGGGTGTCGATAGCCGGATAGACCTGCAGGCCGACCTCAGCGTCGACGACCGTAAGCCCTCGTATATCTTTCTGCAGTCCTCCGACGGCGCCGAGCATAACCGAGTCGCCGATGGCGCTCACGGAGCCGGTAAACTCGGAAGGGCTGCTACGACCGCTACCCGAGGCCTTCTTCGTCGTCTCCCCTGACTTCGCCCCGGGTGCCTCGCCATCCACCCTGGAGTCCTCGTACCTCGTGCCCTCGTTCGCGTTCGAGTCGGCGTCACCCGCGATCTCGTCCGTCTTCAGCGTGTCCTGGGTCTCTGCTTTGTCCCTGGGGCTCATGACAGGCGCTTTCTCAGGAGATGGCCCGTCCTTCCTGAGACCGTCTATCCCGGTTGTGGAAGACGATTGTTGGGAATGTTCCACGGTATGCACGGACTTCATGGAGGCGAGATAGGAGGGTTTCTCGGGCGGTTTGGCCTGGGCAACGGCCACGCCGAGCAGCGCGCAGGAGGCCAGGATGGGAACGAGGGCCCCGGCCCACTGCAGGCGGAGTTGCCAGCGCCGCGGTCCCTGCGCCTCGCGGAGCGTCCTCCAGGCGCGTCCGAGGGCGCCGCGGCGTATCGGTGTCTCGATGTAGCGGTAGGAGAGGTGCGCCAGCACGACCGTCGCACTAAGGCGCAGGGCGAGCAGGGGCAACCCGTCGATCCGCACGTCGAGGCCGGTACGGGTCACCATGAAAACCGGCCAGTGCCAGAGGTAGATGCCGTAGGAGCGGACCCCGATCCAGCGCATAGGGGCTGACCCTAGAAGGCGGGATCCTATGACCGTATAAGGGTTGACCACGGTCATGATCGTCGCCGTCGTCGCAAGCGCGACGAGCGCGAACCCTCCCTTGTAGAGGAAAGGCTGGAACTCACCGAGGTTGAGGCTGAACCAGATCAGGGCCCCAAGCGCGGCGAAGCCAAGGATGTCGAGCAGGAGTGGGGCGGTCCACCCCCAACGGCGCCTGAACCGTCCCCGCTTACCAAGTTCGAGTCTGTGATGGCGGGCCTCCGAAGGACGGTACTTCTCACCCGGTGACCACAAGAACGCGAGGGCAGCCCCGCAGAGCAACCCCGTGGCGCGGGTGTCAGTTCCGTAGTAGATCCTGGTCGGGTCCACGCCGGGTACGTACAGGAGTGCCATAGACACCGCCGAGGCCGCCGCACCGGCGAGCGCGACGGTAAGCACGCGCCTTCGCCGCAAGCGCGTCGCCCCGATGTAGAGCCCGAGGGCGAGGATCGGCGGCCAGATCAGGTAGAACTGCTCCTCGACGGCGAGCGACCACAGGTGTTTCAGCAACGACGGTCGGCCGACGGCCTCGAAGTAGGATTCCTGGCCGAAGATCAGATACCAGTTGGTCACGTACCCGAAGGCGGCCAGCACGTCGCCGCGCAGCCCGGCCACCTCGCCGGGCAGGAACACTACGGCGAAGGCCAGGCTAACGACGAGCAACACGTAGAGCGCGGGGAGGAGTCTCCTTGCGCGCCTGATCCAGAAGGTCTTCAGGTCGATGGTGCCCCTCTGGCGCCACTCCGCGAGCAGCAGAGCTGTGATGAGGTACCCGCTTATGACGAAGAAGACCTCGACACCGAGGAAGCCGCCGGGGATCCAGGCCAGGTCGGCGTGGTAGAGGAGCACGGCGATGACGGCGAGCGCGCGCAACCCGTCGAGGCCGGGACTGTAAGGCAACCGTACTTCGGGTGTGCCCTGCGTTGCTACGGCACGTCTGTCCAGTCCCTTGCCGCCGGTCGCGGCGTCGGCTACCTGTGGTTGTTGCAGCGCACGTTTCGTTTCTTCCCGCCCTCCAAGAGTAGGGACGTGATCCTAGCACAGTCTCGAAGGGCTATGCAGGGCCAGGCGGATGAAAAAGTACTACATCTAGTACTGATCGCCCGACCGCCCGATCTTTGCCAAACCTCCGTCTCCTGGCGTCCCTCGTCTCTCCCGCTCTTCGGGACACGGATCGTATCTCGTTTCGGGGAAAGCCTCCGGCTTCCGAGCGCCCGGTACCGTAGTGCGATGTGACGTTCAGGGAGATGTCTTCGGCCCGACCCCGGGGGCTGAGATCTCATCCTTCAAGGCACTGGTCTTTGCATCGAGGGCGGCGAGGTTCTCGCCGGCGCTGGTCATGCGGGCGTGCTCGGACCGGACGAAGCGGGTGTAAGGGGCTATTGCCTCCCGCATACGTTCGACAGAGCGGTTCAACTCGGCCTCGAACTGACGTCTGACGACTTCGCCCAGGCGCTCGCGCAGGGCGCCCGTCTTCTCGCGGAACTCATCGCGGGCCTTGCGCCGGCGGTTCGGGAGGATGAACAGACCGTACCCGGCGATTATCGCGGCGGCGATGATCCCCGTCGCGTCGAGGATGCGGGTCGTTGCGATGGCCACGACGACCGCCCCGATACCGACGGCCCCGACCTCGAGCGCGGCGGTCTGGGTGACGGCGCCCTGGATGGAGAGCGCCAGTTTCTCTGACTCTCGCTCCCTGTCGTAGCGCTGCACCACGTCCTGGGCGTTCTTGCCGACAGACTGCAGGAGTCGGCCGCGGTCGTATTCGAAGCCGTCGCCGACCTCGCCGATCAGCCGCTCGTCGTAAGCGGCCTGGCGGCGGCGGTTGACGTACTCGACGACCATGCGCCACTGCTTGAGGTTCCTGGCAACCATCCAGTCTATGAGCTCGTCGACCCGCTCGTCCACGAGCTCATCGGTGTCGGCCACGACTTCCCGCTCGAAGCGCTCGCTCACCTTCTCCTGGCGGAAGAGTTCGCGGATGTTGGCGAACCTAATATTCTCCTCCAGCCAGGCGTCACCCCGCTCGTTCATCCTCAAGACTATGTTCTCGATCTCGGCTATCCGCGCCTCGAAGTCTCTGCCCGTGTCCTCTTTGAAGAGTTCGAGTTGCGACTCGACGTTCTCCGCGGTCCTGAAATCCTCTTCGAGGAGATCCAGACGCTCGTCCACCGCCCTCCTGTAACGCCGGTTCAGCTCGTCCACCACCCCGAGCGGGCTCTCCATCTTCAGCCGGACTCTTCCTTCTTCGTCGAGCAGGTCAGTGACGTAGACCTCGAGCCTGGCGAAGCCGCTCGCCTTCATCAGGGCGTTACGCTCCATGGCGTTCGTCGCCGCCTTGGCCTTGCGAGCAAGGAGGGCCGAGACGAAGAAGACCGGGGGCGTCAGGCCGAGGGCCGAACGTATGCCGCCTTCCACAAAGGAGCGGACCTCCTCGACCTTCGATTCGTCGGCCAGCAGGTCGGCCTTGTTGATGACGAGCAGTATCTTCTTCCCCCAATCGCGGATGAGCTCGAGGTACCCGCGCTCGCTCTCGGTCAGTGGCCGCTCGGCTGAGGTGACGAACAACACCAGGTCACTCCTTGGGACGAAGCCCCTCGAGAGCTCCTCGTGGTGGCGGATGATCGCGTTGGTCCCAGGCGTATCGACGATGGCGATCTCGCGCAGGAACTCGTTGGGATACCCCTTCTCCAGTACCCCGTCTCTGCGCCCTTTCTCGACCGGCTCATCTGAATGTCTCAAGACGGTGATGCGGTCCGTCGTCGGCGTGACGCCCTCCTCGGCGATGTTGGCCCCGAGCAACGCGTTGATGAACGCGGACTTCCCCGAGTTGAACTCGCCAACGATGACGAGCAAGAACAGTTCCTCGAGGTCGGAGAGCGCCCGCCGGACGAGCTCCACGTCCTCCTGAGGCGCGCCGAAGTCCTTGAGGAAAGAGATCAGGCTCTCCAGAAGCTCCCGCTCTCTCCCTACCAGCGCCTCCCAGCGCTCATCGAGTATCCGCACCGCTTATGCCACCCTCTGCATGCAAGCATTATATAGGCCCGCCTGTTTCGTGATGTCCCGCTCGTGGTAACAAAAGAAGAAACCATCCCGCAAAAGGTATACATGGAGGTTGCGTGAACTACAGAACGCTCGGCAGAACTGGCCTGGAAGTCTCCGAGATCGGCTACGGAGCCTGGGGCATAGCCGGCGACGCCTGGCTCGGCGCGAAGGACGAGGAATCGCTTGAGGCCCTGAACAGGGCCGTCGACCTCGGTCTCGATTTCATAGACACGGCCCTGGCTTACGGGGAGGGACACAGCGAGCGGCTCGTCGGGAAGCTGATCGAGGAACGCGACGAGACCATCCACGTCGCCACCAAGGTGCCGCCGAAGAACAGGGTCTGGCCCGCTCCTGATGGCATCCCCCCTGAGGAAGCGTTCCCAGGAGATTACGTCAGGGAGTGTACGGAGCAGAGCCTCTCAAACCTCGGGCTGGATACCATCGACGTGCAGCAGTTCCACGTCTGGCAGGACGACTGGGTCGGTAGGGGGGACTGGCTGGAGACCGTCGAGGATCTGAAGCGGGAGGGTAAGATACGCTCCTTCGGCGTCTCCATAAACGACCACCAGGCGTCGAACGGGTTGAGGCTGATCGAGACTGGCGCCGTAGATACGGTGCAGGTGATCTACAACGTCTTCGACCAGAGCCCCGAGGACGAGCTACTGCCGGCCTGCCAGGAGCACGGCGTCGGCGTCATAGTCAGGGTGCCTTTTGATGAGGGCTCCCTGACGGGTAGGATCACACCCGAGACCACCTTCGAAGAGGGGGATTTCCGCAACCACTACTTCCGCGGCGAACGCAAACAGGAGGTCTACGACCGCGTCCGAGCCATCGTCTCCGAGCTCGGGGCGAGTGAGGACGAAATAGCCGAGATAGCACTCCGCTACATCCTGAGCCATCCAGCCGTCTCGACCGTCATCCCGGGCATGCGCTCCGTCCGCAACGTCGAGCGCAACATGGCCGTCGGCGACGGCGAAGGACTCCCTGAAGATCAGGTGAAGGTACTAAAGAACTACCGCTGGGACCGGAACTTCTACGAGTAGTTTGCAAGAAGGTTCCTTGCAAGCATTTCAGCAAGTCAGCATATTGTTCGCGCTCGTAGCCTCAATGTCTCCGCACGTCGCCTTGATACTAGTTCGTTGGTGTTCGGTTGCTGGTGACGGGGAGGTAAGGCCGCGAATATTCGACGAGAACGGAGAGCTTCTTTGCTTTACGGTCGGCCGGCGCGTCGCCACCTTAGTGGCGTCGTGCTGTGGGAGCGCCTGAAGGACCTCACGACGTAGCCCGGATCTCTGTAGCCGACCCTGTTGCCGATCTCCTCCACTGCGAGGTCGGTCGCGACGAGGAGGCGATGGCTCGGAAGATAGACTCCAACTGGGAGAGGTTCCTGGACCTCACGCTTGCGACGCCGGGCTTTCTGGCCGAGTAGGCACCGTTCGCCTCTGGTCTGGCCGGAGTGTCGAGGCCCGGCGCTTGGCGTAGCGTCTGTTCTGCGTTGCACGGGATCTTCGGTGGTGCGACCATAACTACCCCGGTGTGGCGCACACAACACCATGGAAAGCACTCCTGCAACTCCCGTGCTCGGCGCGCCTGTTTCTCTCATGGGCTCGGAGCTCCCATGCTACGGGGGCTCCGGCCCTTCGTTTTGTCATTCGTCCATGGGGCTGTTTCCCGGCAAACCCTTTGCTCCGATCCTAACGGTCCGAGTGTTGCCCATGAACAACACCGTCATAATACATAATACCCGAAGATATGAGCACCCCTCGCCAGCGGTCCTGGTCCGTCTAGACCAGCCCGACGCAAGGTGCCTACCCCCTAAAGTTCGTATGTCTTCTCGGGGTGACATCTCCATTACGGCGGCGTACTTTTGTCAACTTGGCGGGCTTCTCCCTGCTGTTAGGGCTGCGTACTACTTTTTCACTTATTGTAGATGTCCCATCCGTAGTTTTCGCCTCCGGCGTCCATATTCGCGGGGGCCTCGGCCGCGGGGTTGCCACCGCCAGTGTCGCTTGCGGGGCTTGCCGCTGGCGACAACGTAATCAACAAAGTTACCACCACCACGAGCAACACGGTCGTGGATAGCGCCAACACCGCAGTCAGCATAGGTCGGTGGTCGAATCTCGCAATCATCGCTCTTTCCTTTCTCTCTTCTGTCTCTTTCCCGTACCTAACTGCTAGTCTCGAGTGGCTCCGGTCCAATGACACCTCCTTTATTGGTGGGCCATCACGTATCTCATACACGAAGCGTATCCTTAGGCTGTTAGCCGGCCGTTAGCAGAGGTAACCAGGAACTAACTATCTTTCGGATTCGTGCTTTGATACGGTGCACGTCCTTTGGCCTGCATGAGAAGGTGCGTTTTCTGGACCGTTGCACTAAAGATCCGCCGAAGCCTCTACTCGCTGAGTAACCTACTCAACGCACGGCTAGAGGGTGCCTCTAGCGCTCGGTCAGCCGAGCGGTGACCTGCTCTCGCGAATGGAGATTCAGCTTCTTTAGGATGTTAGCCACGTGGTTGTTTACCGTGTATCCAGATATCACAAGCTCAGAGGCGATCTGGCGGTTGGTGAGTCCCATTGACACGAGCGCCGCCACCTCCCGCTCGCGGCGGGTGAGGGCGACGGGCGGCTGGGCTGCTGAGGGTTCCTCCGTCGCAGGAGTCGTGGACGGATCGGTCTCCTCTTCTTTGGCGAGGGCGTATTCGACAGCCTTCTCCGGCCCCATAGCCCTACCCTCAGTGAACGCCTTCTCCCAGACTGCTTCGTCCAATCGGGAGCGAGCGGCCTCCAGATGTGGTTCCCGCAGGGCGCTCTCTCTAGGTGCCTGTAGGTAGCCTATGGCCTCACGCAGTGCCTCTGCAGCCCCGAATAGCCTGGCCGCCCGCTCGGCATCTCCTTTTTCCCCGGCACTGCACGCCAATCCATCAAGGCTCTTTGAGGTGATCGACTTGTCACCCAACTCTTTGCAGAGGATGAGACTGTCTTTATGCAGGGCCTTAGCCTTGTCGTATTCTCCTCGCAGGAGCATCGCCCACCCCAGGTTGTCGAGGGCGAACTGGAGACCGCCCCTGCGTCCCTGCTTCCGGAGCAGGTCCGCGGCTTCCTCGTTTAGCGCCGTGGTTCTCTCAGGGTTGCCTTCGAGCAGCAAAGTGAAGCCCGGGCTAACCAAGTACTCACCGAGCGGATACGCGCCGCCCAGCTGTCTGGACCGGGCTATGCCTTCCTCATAAAGTTGCTTCGCCCGCTCATGGTCACCTCGATCGCCCGCTACGTTAGCCAGGTTACCGAGGGACCACGCTATGCCCGGCTTGTCCCCGGCTTCCTGATATAGCGCCAAGCTTTCTTCGACCAACCTGGCTGCCCGCTCGTAGTCACCCCTTTGCCTCGCAACATCCCCCAACACGTTTTGGAACTCAGCCGCGACTAGCTCACCTAGATCTGCTTCTGCTCTCAGCTTCAGACCCTCTTCGGCAGCCGCCTCAGCCCGATCAAGGTCGCCCTGCTTATCCGCTAGCCAGCCTACCCCTTCGAGAACCCTGGCTCGCGCTTGCGCCGACGCCCGCCCGTCCTTGGCCAGCGCTGTCTCGAGCCAGCTTCTTCCCTCACCGTAGTACCCTTCTATGTACCAGAACCACCGCAGTGCTCCGCCTAGTCTCAGGGCAAGCTCGGCCGCTTCGAACCCTAAGGCCCGCGAGAGCGCCGCCCTCATGTTGTCGTGTTCTCGTTCCAGTCGGTTCGACCACGTCGCATCCTCCGGCCCCCACAACATCGGCTCGGCCTCTTCTGCTATGGCTAAAAAGTACTCGGCATGAGCACGCTTCGTGGTTTCCGTCTCCCCGCTCTCCTCGAGCCTTTCTTGGGCGTACTCGCGGATGGTCTCGAGCATCACGAAGCGCGATTCGCCCCCTGTCCCTTCCTCTTTGCTCAAGAGGCTCTTGTCCAGAAGCGAGGAGATACCCTCGAGCGCGTCTACAGAGAGGTCTCCTAGCGTATCGCACACCGCCTCTGTGGCCCCTAAGGTGGCACCACCGGAGAAGACAGAAAGCCTCCCAAAGACCACCTTCTCGCCTTCTTCGAGCAACTCGTAACTCCACTCGATGGTGCTCCTTAGGGTCCTCTGCCTCTCGGAGAACTCTCGCGGTCCTCCGGTGAGCAGCTTGAGGCGATCGCTGAGCCTGTGTAGCAGCGCCTGAGGGGGGAGCAACTTTATCCGTGCCGCGGCGAGTTCTATTGCCAGAGGTAGCCCCTCCAAACGTGAGCAAATCTGTGCGACGGCTTGGGCGTTCTCGGGCGTCAGCGCGAAGGCGGGATCGTGCTGGCGGGCACGATCGACGAACAGCCTAACCGCCTCGTAGCCTTCGAGCTGTGCCTCCGTGGGTTGGCTCACCAGATCAGGCACCGAAAGAAGCGGCACAGGCCAGATGACCTCACCTACCGCTCTTAGGGCTTCCCGGCTGGTGGCCAAGATCCTCAGGTGCGGGCAAGAATCTAAGAGCAATGCTACGAGGCCCGCCACAGCATTGATGAGATGCTCGCAGTTGTCCAAGAGCAAGAGCACCTTCTTGCTGCGCAGGGCATCCACGAGCGTATCGGTTAGCGGCCGGTCGGGTTGTCCCCGCACCCCGACAGCCTCAGCAAACGCCTGTGGTACGAACTCTCCATTTGAGAGCGAGGCAAGCTCGGCCAGCCACACCCCGTCCGGGTAGGCGCCGATGAGGTCTCTTGCCACCTCGAGCGCTAGGCGGGTCTTGCCCGAGCCTCCCGCACCCGTGAGCGTCAAGAGGCGTGTCATCGCCAGCTCGCGCTTGATCTCCATCATCTCGTGTTCCCGACCCATGAAGCTAGTCCTAGAGGCCGGCAAGTTGTGCTTGCCGGTGTCGGACGGCTCCTCTGTCAGCGCAACGGTCGGCTGGGCCGCCAAGAGTCTGCCGGCAGCAATCTCCTCACGAAGCCGCTGGGTTGATACACCGACCTCCGCATTCAGCCGCCCTGATAGAGCTTCCCGGAGACGTTCGTGTTGCGCGAGGGCTTCTCCTCGCCGATTAGAAAAGGCGTAAAGGCGCATCAGGCCAGCATGCATCTCTTCGTTGGTGGGTTCCTCCAAGACCGCCCTTTGCAGCACAGCGATGCCCTTCTCGTACTCCCCGCGCTCCTCGTACACTCGGGCCAGCTCGACGTGCAATGAGATCCACGTGTGCCGCAGCTCCTCCCGCCTACCCTCTGCCCACACCTCGTAGCGGTCATCGGGCAGTAGCTCCCCGGCGTAGGGGTTGAGTGTCGCCCTGTAAGCCGCCGGGTCTCTGGTGCGGCGAGCGCCCACCGTCGCCTCCTCGAAGGCATCGACATCCACCCGCAGTTGCCCTTCCGGGCACAACACGAGCGAGTCCTCTTCGGAGGCCACGTAGCGCGAACGAGCTACCGGATCGAGTATCGTGCGGGCGGCGTGGAGGCTGTTACGCAGGTTGTTCGAAGCGGCCTTCTTGACAAGGTCTGGCCAGAGCAGGTCCATCACCTGCTCCCGATGGAGACGGTGGCCGGGAGCGAGGGCGAGCAGCTTGATGAGGGCAGCGGCCTTCCGCAGGCGCCAGGCTTCCTTCTCGATAGCTCTAGCACCCATAGCAACCCGAAAGCCACCGAGCAGCCTGATGCTCACCGGCTCCGCTTCGCTCCCCACGGCGACGTGCCCGCGCCCGTTCATGCAACCAATCTAGCATAACCGGCAGCGCACAGCGAAGTCCCTCCGGCCAAGTGCTCCGCAAGGATCTACGCATATTCACGCCAGAAACACTCCTTGAGGATCGCCCTTCTGCCCCGATTCTATGAACCTCGCACAGCACAGACCGACGGAGCCCTCTAAGACGTGTCATGAAGGGAGTCATGATAATACCCGAGGGAAGCAGATTTGAGTCCTGTACGCTCACAGGTATTGGACCGAGGCTATGCTGGATGTGGATTTCCGAGAAGACTGAAGCCCCAAGACCCGTGGAACACGCACGATCCCGAGAAGGTGTCACACAAGATGGACGAGTCCGAGCACCTTATCTTCTAGTGGACGGTCCTGGGACGTCTGCTAGACTTCGTCCGGTAAAACAGGGAGCAAGGGGGCAGTGCTGTGGTGGATCATCTCGTGTTTATGGCCGTTCGGGAAGAGGCTTCGCCTGAGGAAGTCGAGGATCTCCTCTCGTCTATCCGCGCTTTGAGAGACGAGATACCGAGCACCGTTGACCTCTCCGTGGGCGAGGACTTCTCGGGGCGTTCCGGAGAGTACACCCACGCCCTCTTCGCCCGCTTCGAGGACGCTGCCGGACTTCGGGAGTACATGGAACATCCTGCGCACCTGGCCGTCGTCGAGAAGCTAGACGCCACCACGACGGGCCGAATCGTCGCCGACTACGAGTTCTAGGTCTATGGAGAAGTCCGACTACGAAAACATAACGGCGGGCGGACTGAAGAGCAGGCTAGATGCGGGTGAACATCCCGTGCTACTCGACGTGCGCGAGCCGTGGGAGTTCGAACTCGCCCGCATAGAGGGTTCGACGCTCATTCCGATGTCCCGGCTGGAGGAGCGTTTCACCGAGCTCGACCCCGGCTCCGAGACCGTCGTGATCTGCCACCACGGTAACCGCAGCTCCTACGTCACCCAGGCCCTCCAGCGGGCCGGCTTCGAGAAAGTCCTCAACCTCGAAGGCGGCCTCGACGCCTACTCCTCTGTGGACGAGTCCGTCCCGAGGTACTGAGCCGAGGTTGCGCAGCGTCGCGGCACGGGAGACGTCATCCTTGAGCCCCTCACAGGGGAGCACGAGGGGGCTCCCGCAACCCGTCTGGCGACAGCCGCTGCGGCCCACATAGAAGATGGCTTAGATAACCTCGCGTAGAGGATAGAGCCGAGGACGCCCGTTGGCTTTGGGAGCGGGAAGGTGGGCCTCCAGGCATTCCCATTCGGCGTCGGAGAGGTCGGTCTGATATGCTTTTCTCATGCTCGGTATCCTACCGAGTGAGCGTCTCAGAACCCCTTTTCAGACCGTTTCTGCACGGAGTTCTCCGAAGTTCACCAAGGGAAGTTTTCGGGTGTCACTCATTTGAGTAATACGCATTTAGCGACCAGTATCTACGACGTCGCTTTTTGCCTAGTTGACCGGACCTATGCGGTCGGGTCCGGAGTCAGATACGAGGAGAGGTGGCGGTCGAGTGCCGCCAGCGCTCCCGCGTCGGCGGACGGGGACCGGAAGCCGATGTGGCCATCGGGCCGGATCAGGACCACGCCGCCCGTCGGGATGCCGGCGCAGACGGGATCGACACCCGGGTCATGAGAAATCTGCGCGAGCTTGGACCAGCGTCGGTCCAGCCGCGCGAGCGACGCTGCGTCCGCGACGGGTCCGAAAACAAGCACGTGGTGTGACGTCCCGCCAAACCGCGTCCAGTCGGGGTAGCGCTGCCCGGGATGCGGCT
>JBPCIR010000132.1:0-5083 GCA_051006095.1 Rubrobacter sp.
CCGAGGCGGTGGCGGCGTTCAACGCGAGGATCCACCACTCCTCAGGCAATTTCGACCAGAGGGAACCTCATCGGGGGATAGCCGCAGGCACGCGAGACCTGATGTCGGGGGATCATCCGACCTGCGATGCTTCTGACTTCACCGTGGTCGAGGACGCCAGGACCGGCTCCATAGTCTCCTCGACGTGCCTGATCCCGCAGAGGTTCTCCTACCAGGGGTTGGAGTTCGACGCAGGGCTGCCCGAGCTCGTAGGCACTCACCCTGACTACCGCCGACGTGGCCTGGTGAGAGAACAGTTCGACGTACTACACCGCTGGAGCGGGGAGCGCGGCCACCTGATGCAGGCGATAGGCGGCATACCCTACTACTACCGCAGGTTCGGCTACGAGATGGCTGTGTACATGGGTCATGGACATCGTATCTACGTCCAGGACGTATCAGGCAAGCCGTCGAGCGGAAATGAGAGCGAAGGCTCTCCCCGCTCCTACACTCTGCGTCCCGCCGCTGCGTCGGACGCCCGATTCCTCTCGGAGCTGAACGGCCGGGGAAGGGGACGTTACCTCCTAACCTCCTCGCGTGATGAAGGGCTGTGGCGCTACGAGGTGGCCGGGCGCGACCCCGAGAGCGACGAGTCACTTGAGGTGAGAATCGTTGAGGATGCGAAGGGAGAACCCGCGGGATACCTCTGCCACGCGCGAGACCTCCGGAATGGGGCTCTGGAGGTATACGGCTACGAGCTCGCGAGCGGGCTCTCCTGGCTGGAGGTCACTCCCTTCGTGCTGAGCGAGTTGGTGGAGATCGGCCACAAGCGCGCCTCAGGCGAGGAGAAGCTCGCATCGTTGACGTTCGTGTTCGGCGACCAGCATCCCCTCCACGAGGTCATCCAGGAGCCGCCGCTCTACAGGCTGGACCGCCACGACCATTACGCCTTCTACGTACGCGTGCGCGACCTCCCTGGCTTCCTTCGCCACATAGCGCCGGTGCTAGAACAGAGGCTCGCGGCTTCGGTGGCCGCCGGACACACCGGTAAGATCGAGGTGAGCTTCTACGATGGTGGCTTGCGCCTCGAGCTGGAGCGCGGAAGGCTGAGCGGAGTGGAAGATTGGATCCCCACGGTCGAGGAACGCGGCGACGCGGCTTTTCCGGATCTGACCTTCCTGCAACTCCTCTTCGGGCACCGCTCTCTCGACGAACTCGACAGCGCCTTCGCCGACTGTTCGCCTGGCGAGGGAGATGCGCGAGTCCTGCTGAGAGCCCTGTTCCCCAGGCGTCCCTCCGACCTTTGGCCCGTTTGCTGAGACGCGTGCTACGTTCGAGGGTTCCTGAAACCTGATGCCGTGGTTTGCTCGTAGGGACGGTTCGCGTACCGCCTACATTCGAGCCGCTCTAACCGGCCACCCGCTCCAGGACCTCGAAGAACCGGTCGATGTCCTCTTCCGTGTTGTACAGATGAGGCGAGACGCGTACGCTCTCGCCGCGCACGCTGACGAAGACATTGTGGGTCGTTAGCCTGGTGGCGAGGTCGTCAGGGGCATCATGGCCGAGCAAGAGCCCGATCATGTGCCGCACCCGCCTCTTTTTCGGTGTTGTGGCGATCCCAAGTCTTTCTGCCTTCGCTTCTATGAGGTCCGTCAACGTGCCGATGGTCTCCGAGACGTTCCCCACTTCCCAGTCGATGAGCCGGCGCAGCGCCTCGGCCGCCACAGGGAGCAGGGCGAAGTTGCTCCGCTCTCCTACGTCGTAGCGTCTGGCCCCAGGCTGGAAGGCTTCCTGGTAAGCCACCAGCTGCGAGAAGTCCTGGCTTCCGCGGCGGTTGATCCAGTTGTGCTCTATGGGATTTCCCTCCCGATACTCCTCCCCGACATACATAAACCCGACACCGTAAGGCCCGAGCAGCCACTTGTACGACGAGGCGACCAGGAAGTCAGGCCTGACCTCCGAGACGTCGAAAGGGTGCGCCCCGAGCGACTGTATCGCGTCGACGACCAGCGCCGCTCCCGCCTCGCGCGTACGTTCGCCGACGCGTGCGAGGTCGACGAGAGATCCATCGGTCCAGTGACAATTCGGGACGGCCACGACAGCGGTTTCGGTGTCGATCTCCTCGAGCAGGGCACGAGTCCAATCGTAATCTTCCGGACGGGGTACTGTCACGAGCCTCGCCCCGCTCCGCTCCGCCAGCCCGCGCCAGGCGTAGACGTTGGAGGGGAACTGGTCGTCTAGGATGTGTATCTTCTGTCCTTCTCCCACCGGCACGTTCGCCGCTGCGACGGAGATCCCGTAGCTGACGGAGGGGACGATCGCGACGCCGTCGGCATCCCCGCCGACGAGCCGCGCGAACAGCGTACGGACTTCTTCTGCCTCCTCGAAGAAGTCGTCAGGCTTGATCTCCCAGGGCCGTGACTTGCGCGACACAGCCCTCTCCCCGATCTCCCGCGCCGGGCGAAGCTGCGGCGACATGTACGCGCAGTTCAGATAGACGATGTCCTCAGGTATCTCGAACAGGTCACGCTGGCTTCTCAGGTTCATCCCGAACGTCCTCCCATCCTCGGTCTTACCCTACTAAACCAGAGATCGGAGCATCCTGCCCGTCGAGATCATAGCTCCCCCGAGAACAGCGGGTATGCCGCCTCCAGGATGCACCGAAGCCCCGACCCGCCACAGCCAGGTACGTCTACGATCGTTGTAAGGGGGCCTATGCAACGGTCCGCTCCTCCAGAAGGGACGCACGTTCCCGTACAACGCCCCGCCCGAACTCCCCCAGGCGCCGAAGTAGGCGGGGTCGAGGATCTCGTACTCCCCGAAATACCTGGTCGCCGGTTCTTGCAGTCCGGCCGCGGCGGAGACGCGTTCGATCTCCCGCCTTACGAACGGGTCTTCCAATCCATACTCCCGACCGTTCGCCGGCGCCGTTAGCAATACGGCCAACGTCCCTCCTTCGTTGGGGTAGATCTCGCCCCCACGATAGTAATTGAGGAACGCCATCGTCTCCCGCGGCTCCTCACCGGCCTCTAGGCTCTCGTAGAGATCACTGGGGGCGGAAGGTAGCACGACGCTGTGCACCGCCGCCCCTGCTGGCAACTCTTCCCGAAGCGTCGCGTACACGGCCACCCCGGAGCAAGAGAGTCTCTCCTTCGCGCGCTTCCTTCCAGGGTCTAGCAGGCCCTCCAGTCTGCCGGCGTCGAGGTCGCTAACCACCCTCTCTGCCTGGTACTCTCCCTCCGCCGTCACGACCCTGCCGCGCCCGATCTCCAGCACGGCCTCGCCCGTCTTGATCTCGACCCCCGCGCGTCGGGCGAGCCTCTCCAGGGAGAGCACGACCTCGTACACGCCGCCCTCGGGTACGAAAACGCCGTCGACGGCCATGATCGCAGGCATGCTCGCGTACAGCGCAGGGGTCCGTGTCGGTGCCACCCCGGCGTTGAGGGTGTGGATGGCGATGATCTCCCTCAGCCCCTCAGGCAGCCACGAGAGACCTTCGAGATAGGAACGGGTCGTCAGCTTCGTCCCGTATACCCTCAGCAGGCGTCCCAGCGCGGGGAGGGTCCTTCGGTCCGCAGGATCAGCCGTCAACAGGCGCGTGATCTCGGGCCCGAGCCCGCCGTGTATACCGGCGAACCGCTCCCACGCAGGCCGCCACGGATGGCTCTCCTCCACTGGCAGCGATGTTCTCTCGCCGCGGTAGTAATACCTCCCTACCTCGGGCAGCCGCTTCAGCCTCAGCCCCGCGACTTCAGCCGCCTCGCCGGGTTGACGGCCAGCGTTGTCCCAGCGCTGCAGGAACTCCTCCCACACATCGGGGAAGGTGAGGAGCGAAGGCCCCGTATCCATCCGCCGGCCTTCGAGCTCGATGCGCCGGCTCTTCCCACCGAGCCATGGATTGGCTTCGAGCAGCGTCACTTCATTTCCTGCGCGTCCGATCAGGGCTGCCGCAGCCAGCCCCCCGATGCCGCCGCCGACTACTACCACGCGGCTCACGGGTAAGCTCCAAGAGACAGCGCTGCTACGAGCTGCACGCCGGCGACCGTACCGGCCACGTAGGGGAAGGCGATGGAGTACTTGTAGAGCCGGTGTCCCGTCTCAGGCGTAGGACTCTGATGTAGGACGTACAAAAGAGTCCCCGCTATAGCGGCGTTCAGTAGCGCGACGGGCACGTTCACGAGGGCGAAGCACACTGTGGCGAGCGCCCAGAAAGCACCGCTCCAGAGGACAACGCCATGAGGGCCGAGCCGGACCGCGGTCGTCATGATGCCGACCCTGCTGTCCTCGTTCACGTCCTGCACGGCGTCGAAGGTGTGCTTGGCCGCGCTCCACGCCATGAGCCCTAGGGCGGCAGGCCAGACCGACCCCCTGCCGAGGGCGAGCGGCACGAAGACGAGCGGGAAGGCGTAGGCCGCGTTGCTCAGGGAGTCGAGGTAGGGACGGGCCTTGAAGCGCGCGGGCGGGACCGAGTATCCGACGAAGAGCAGCGCGTAGAGAAGCATCCAGGCTATGGCGGAGAGAGGCACGAACAGGAGGGAGTAGATCAGGAACGGCACATTGGTAAATACGACACCTAGCACGACGGGGCGGACCTCGGAGCGGTCTATCCTTGCTCCTTCCAGGGTGCCTTTACGGGGGTTTTTGGCGTCGGTCTCCTGGTCGAATACGTCGTTGACGCCGTAGATGAGAAGATTGAACGGTAGTGTGAGCCACAACAGAACCGGCAGTGCTTCCCAAACGAAGAGGTTCCCTGTGAGCCACATCCCGACCGTGGCCGGCCCCAGGGTGTTGATCCAGAGCACAGGCCGCGAGATGTAGAGCAGACGCAGGATCACAGACGCTAATATATACCAGCGTCACCCCCTAAGACCCTATAACATTACACGCGTGCTCACGCAGCTCCGCCGCACCACACCGCGACCCCTGATCCTCGCCTGCGCCCTCTCTCTCGTCGCCGCTTACTTCGCCGTCCGCTACCCTGACATAAAGGGGGCGAGCGTAGGCTCATACCTCTCGACCCTCCTTATAGCCCTGCCTTCGACCGTCGCGCTCTTCCGCTACCTCGGACCCCGCAGTGCCACGCTCTCGCTGCTCGCCCTCTCCA
>JBPCIR010000133.1:0-6488 GCA_051006095.1 Rubrobacter sp.
GAGACCACGGGCGACTCTAGTGGCAGGGAACGCCGAGCAGGTGCCGCCCGTCGTGGGCGAACTCGTGCAGGTAATCGAAGGGACCCGCGGCCTGCCCCAGGAGCGGTGCGAGCAGGGCCCCGCTTGCTGAGAGGAGCACGAACAGCGCAAGGAGCAACAAAGCGATAGCGAGCAAGCTCCACAAAGGCAGGGCCGAATGGTCTCTCCGCCCGAGGGTCTTCTCCATAGATGCCTCCTTCTCGGGGTCCTCGCCCCGGTTCGGGGTCACGGGTGAAAGGCCAGTCTCCTGACTCCCGGCTCTCTGCTAACCCGGCCTTCCAGCGGCTCTCGGCGGCGGTGGCGTCTTGGGGTTCGCTCCCCGGTTACAGTGGCGGGACCGTGCCGGACTCGCACCGGCTTCTTGGGCCCCTTCACCCCTGTTTTTCTGAGGGCAGCATAGCCGGGCCGCCGGCGTGCGTCAACATAGCAGCAGGTCAGCACGCTCCAGCTTTCGGCTTCCGCTTGTCAGCACTTCAGCAAGTGCGTTGGCTAGCGCGGCTCTTACGCGCAACCGGGCTCTGTATGAAATGGGGCTTTATCCACCGCGGCGAGCCGCTCCCCAATAAAGCTGAAATGCTGAAGTGCTGACTGGCTGAAATGCTGAAGTGCTGACTGGCTGAAGTGCTGACCGCGTGGGATGGGGAAGGGTCAGACCCTTCCCCATCCCGCGTGGTATAACCCGTGCGGCGCATGGAAAGCCTTCTGGACTTCATCAGATCCATCCCGAACTCCCCCAGTGATGTACTGGGTTTTGTGACGGACTTGCTCGTAGCCCACGGCTACCTGGTCATTCTTTTCGGGGCGGCCCTGGACAACTTCGGTCTCCCTGCTTCGGGAGACATCGTTCTACTGGCAGGCGGGTTGTTCGCCAACGGCGGAGAGCTCGCGCTCCCGCTGGTGATGCTGAGCGGCTTCGCTGGGGCCTTCATCTCCGACAACTCCGTGTATTGGATCGGACGCATCGGCGGCAGGCCGATGGTCTACCGCATCCTCAAGATGCGTTTCCTCCACCTCCTGGTCAGCGAGAAGAGCCTCGACAGGGTGGAACGCTACTTCGACGCGCACGGTGGGAAGGCCGTCTTCGTCGGACGCTTCGGACCCGGCCTGCGCAGTATGACCCCACTCTTCGCCGGGGTAACCAGGATGAAATACTACAGGTTTCTCCCCTACAACTTGGCGGCTGCGGTAGTGTGGGCCGTGGCCTACTCGCTGGTCGGCTACATCTTCGGCCAGTACTGGGAGGAGCTGCTCGCCATCGTGAGGTCCCTCGGCTACGGCGTCGTCGCCCTCGTGGCGCTCGCGCTACTCGCCTACCTTTTCAGGCTCTGGTGGGTCAGGCACAAGCCTGACTAGAACCGCCACGCAGTGCCCGGCAAGTCTAATGCCCTATCCTGCTGGAGGATCCCCTGGCACGTCCACGCTGAGCGTCTCGAAGATCGTCAGGGCGAGCAGAGCGAGGGCGGTGAGGGCTGCGAAGACGAGCGGGGAAATGAAAGAACCGAGCGGTACGAGGAGGATCAGAAGCGCAGCGGTTGCGAGCCGCGCGAAGAGCGCGCGGTCATCCAGCGAACCCCGGTTCACCCAGTGGATAAAGCTTACGGCCAGCAGGTAGATCGCCAGACCGCCGCCCAGGATCGCCAGGCCGCCGAGGTCTCCATGCGCCGACGTTTCGGCGGCTCCCTCGATGGCGAGTAGGATCCCAACGCCAGAGGCGGCGATGCCGGCGTAGATCGGGAGGTGCCCGTAGCCCCAGAAGAATGAGGCGCGTGGGCTGATCTGGAGTCCAGAAGACCCGACGTAGTCGAAGTAGAGCCACCAGATGCAGGCGGCGATCACGAACCCGAAGACCGCGGTCGCAACGACGGCAGGATACCATCCTGTCCCTGCCGTCCCTACGGCCACGGCGAGGACCGATTCGCCGAGCACGATCAGGGTGAACAGCCCGTAGCGCTCGGGGATGTGTTCGGGATGGAAAACCCTTGGCGCGTAGGACGTCCCCCGATAGGCTACGCCCACCGCAAGCATGGGCGTAACGATCTCTACGATGAGTGCCAGCGCCCAGATGCCGTACCTTCCAGGGACGGGCACGAGCAACGAAGAGAGCCAGATCATCGCCCCGACCGCGTTCCCCACAGCGTACAGGCCGGTGAAGAGACGAATGTTCGTCGCGTCGCGCCAGGCCCTGACGTAGAGCCCCACCAGCAGCAGCTTCATCGCCACGTAGGCGAGCACGAAGCTCGTGGTCTCTCCTTTGTAAAGGCCGTAGACGGACGCGGCCAGCCAGAGTATGCAGAGCATCGCCGCCAGCAACGCGATCCGGTAAGCAACGTCGTCGTTGTCGAAGGCGGTCGCGTACCAGGTAAAGCCCATCCACGCCCACCACACGGGCACGAAAAAGGCTGCGAATCGCAACGCTCCGCCCAACGTTGGGTCATCGTGCAGGCCCTTCGCAAGCGCCGCGACAGCGACGACGAAGCAGAGGTCGAAGAACAGCTCGAGCCAGGTCGAGGTACGATTATCTTCGGAGGGATCGCGCAGTACCTGTGGGCGTAGCAGGCGGGCCCGTAGACCCTCAGGCTCCCCGAGATCTTTCACGCTCCAAACCTCTAGTGGCCCGTGAGCCTGGCGACGGTCTCACGTGCCTCCTGCAGATGAAACTCCTCACCGTACAATGCTCCCTCGCGGCGAGGAGGCTCCATCCACACGACGTCGCCGGTCAGGGAGCCCACGTAAACAGGGTCGAAGCCGGAAGCTTCTATGAGACCGGCGACGGTGCGGTTCGCTTCTTCGTCGTCGCCCGAATAGAACATCACGACGCGATCCGGCCCCACCCTCCCTGCGGCTTCGGCCTGGAAGCCGGAGGTCATGGTGTTGTACGCCTTGACGAGCCTGGCGCCCCTAGCCCGACGGGCGTTGAACGCAGCGGCGCTCAGTCCATCGGGCGGATCGAGGACGCCGAAGTTCCCAGCCTCGTCTCTCCCAAACTGGTTGGTGGTATCGATGAGGACCTTGCCGTCCAGGGGGCCAGCCGCCGACAGCGCCTCGTCCACCAGCGCCCACGGCACAGAGAGCACAACCACCTCACCGAACTCCGCCGCCTCGCGCGGCGTGCCCGCGCTGGCACCGTTTCCCGCCTCGTCCGCGAGCGCCTCCAACTTCGCTCGATCGCGGGAGAAGCTGAAGAGAACTTCGTGGCCCGCCTTCGCGAACAACTTACCGGCGTTGCCGCCGATCCTGCCGGAGCCGATGATCCCTATTCTCACTACAATCCCTCCTTGCGATACCGAGTTTCCTTCGGTTCCCGCTTGGCCTTCTGGTGCACAGGCCCCGGTCACTAGCCCCGCAATCTCTTTGCCGACAACCGCTGCTCCCTAAACTGCCTCTTCCAACCCGTCGCTCTTCTTAATACTATACAGTGTTGTCAAGTAAATGATTCTGGGAGGAGCGATGTACACTGTGTTATCCGTCCAAGCTGGAGTTCTGAGTTCCGTGTGCGCATGAAGCGGAAGAAAGAGCGGGGGCGGCCCCGTTCACCCGAGGTAGGCAGGAGGATCCTCCGTGCCGCCATGAGAGTAATGGCGCGGAGTGGGTATGCGGGCATGTCCATCGAGGAGGTCGCCGCCGAGGCCGGGGTGAGCAGGCCGACGATTTACTTGCGCTATCCTGGCAAGGCCGAGATTGCCACTGCGGCGCTCGCATCTCACAGGGACAGGGGGAGGCCTGCCGAGAGCGGTGAAACGCGCGCGGACCTCGTCGCCCGCCTGAGGCACTTCAGGCGGGGCGTGGAGCGGCCGTTCGGCATGGCTATGATCGGCAGCGTCCTCGCCGAGGAGCACGCAACGCCGGAACTTCTCATGCTCTTTCGCGAGCGCGTAGTCGAACCACGGCGCGACGAGCTACGCGAGGTGCTCGAGCACGCGCGAGAGCGCGGCGAGCTGAGAGTAGGGGCGGATACCGAGGCCGCCGTCAACATGCTCGTCGGGTCTTATTACGCCCAGTATCTTTCGGGCGATCCCTTCCCCAACGACTGGCCCGAGGCCGTGGTCGGCACGATCCTGCAAGGTCTGAACAAGAGGGAGCCGTAATCGAATATAGCGGAGCGAGAGGGATCGTTGGCCACACCGACCAGGTTGCGTTATGCGTAGAAGCCGAATGAAGAACCTGGCGTAGTAACGGGCCCAGTTAGCTCCTGGGGCTCTGAACGGCTGCTCGTTGGCGACCAGGACGAGCATGTGGACGAGCTCGCTCTTGGTGAAGCTGGCGTCGAGGAGCGCACTGAGCCTTTCCCGCAGATAGTCCGCTTACCACAGCGGCCACTCGGGGTCGGCGCCGTCCGTTTCGATGTAGGGCTGATGGTGGGCTTCACCGACCTCGTGAAAGAGACTTTCGAGCTGGCCGGCAAGATCCGTCTCCATCATCTGGTCCTCCTCGGCCTTACGTAACCCATGTAACACGCGTCATTATATTCCCCGTTGGAGAACCTCACAACTGCGCTGTAGACCTACGGAAGAGACCTCATCGCAAACCCCGCGACCCACAGCGAGAGTTGGCTCGGCAGAAATCTGCTCGTGGTTGGGTTCTCTCTTGCACAGTGTCTCCCCGGATACCATGTACTGTTCCGCATCTTTATCCGACACCACAACATCTTGTGTTCGGCACGTAGCCACACGGAGTCCAATAGCACGCCCCGCGGGTCACTCGGGCGTCGATCTATCCAAGATACTGCATGCCAACTTCCCGGAATTTACCTTCCACGCACTAGGGTGAATAAGCTGGCTATGCCATCTAGCGATCCGCTTACAAAGGTCAACCGGCCACAAAGATCGCTCGTTTGGGGGATGCCTGTGTGCACGTCCGCTTGCTATGTTGAAGCGTACACTGATGAAAGGAGACCCTTCGTGTCCGAAGCCGCCGACACACCGCTGTTCCCGCCCGATGATATCTGCGCCCAAGCCCAAGGCAATGCAGCGGCATGGATCCTGACCATGATCGCGTACCTGAAGGAGCGTGGCTCGGCGGTAGAGGACTGCGTGGCCTACCACGGACGAAACTTCGCGCCGGGCTGGGATTGGTTGCGCGGTCGACCGGTCGAGGAGGTCGCGCAGCTGGTAGCGCTGAACGCGCTGTCGGTGGGGGCTTCGATACGCTCGCTATCTAGCGAAGACGAGCGTGCTGAGCTGCTCGTCGAAGGCTGGCCGGACGTAGAACTGATGGGCTTCTTGCCACTCGATCGGGACGACTGCGACCAGATATGGGACACCTACGAGCCGATAATGGAGAACCTGGGCCTACGCTATGGTTGGCACCGACAGGACGATGTCGTGAGGATAACCATCGAACTGCAGCGTTGGCCATAACGAATAGCCGTGGGACGTTGCATATGCTACGAACTTCTCAGAACTCCGTAAGGCGGAAGTTCAACTTCGAAGAATTAGCCTTCCACGCACTCGGGTGAATAAGGGCTAAAGAGGAAGGGCCGAGGTCTTCAAGACCGCCTACGGGCCCTCGACAGACTAGGGGCCCTCGACAGACTGTAGACCTTCCATCCCAAGGCGATATGAAAGACGATGAGTGACAGAATGCTGACGATAGCGATTGGAGAGACAGGATCGATCAACAGGACAACCCCTGCTGCGACCCCCAATACCCCAACCACCAGGCTCATCCAGCCAAAGCCCTTGCCAAAGGCCGGAGCCCCGAGCATGGCCACCCCGAGGGCAATGACACCTATGGGCACTAGGAGGAGCCCTACGACGAGCAACGCATCGAATATGCCCTGGGTCGCCTGCCACAAGAGGACGAGTGTCGCCTGATCCTCGGGGCTCGCCCCAGGAGCATGATAGAGGTCGGAGATTGGGGTCCTCGCGACCTGCGGAAGAGCTCCGGCCGCGAGCACGCCGAGACCCATGATGCCCAGCGCGCTCCCAAACAGCGCTGGCGCGAGGCTCGTCGCCCTAAGAGCACGATACAAGGCGAGCAAGTGGATGGCCCACAGGGCAAGGACGCCCAGGTACAGGACCTCTTCCACGATGTGCGCCGCCCTGACGTCGGGGAATCTCATGACCAACCCCTCGGGTTCGGCAGGATCCGGGCCCACGAACACGCCCACGATGACGAAGACGGCCACGAGAAGGATGCCGCCCACGATCCCAGCCAGGCCGCCCCATCGCAGAACGCTTTGCTCCTCATCCATCTTCTGTTCCGCCTTCCTTTACATCCTGAATTTCCGACTTGTTTAAACGCTTGGTGTGAATTGTGAGCTCACCATCCCATCAGATCAGCGAACTTCAGCCGAGGTCGGCCGAGCTGGTCGTTGAGCCAGATACAGAAATTATGCAGCGCCACCCTCGCCGCCAATCGGGCACGCAGACCCTGGATCTCATGCGGACGCTCCCGCCAGAGGCCGAAGGTGTTGAAGAGTTTGTCATAAACCGTCTCGACGATCTGAC
>JBPCIR010000134.1:0-19181 GCA_051006095.1 Rubrobacter sp.
TCGGGGAGAAGAAGGATCCCCTACGCTACGAGTTCGAGCAGATAGCGCGGGCGTACCCCGCCACCTACGGGGTTGTGGTCCGCGATCTCTTCTCGGGTGAGAGGGTGGCGATGGGCGCCGACCGGCGCTTCCTCGCGGCCAGTCTCAACAAACTGCCCGTCTTGATGACGCTCTACAGGGCGGCCGCCAGCGGCAAGGTTGACCTCGATGACAAAATCTCCATGCAGGCCTCAGACGTGCAGGCTTACGGCACGGGTGTGCTCTACACTTATCCCGTCGGATACACCATGACTCTGCGCGAGTGCGCCAGGTTACTGATCAAAGAGAGCGACAATACGGCATGGAAGATGCTTGACAGGTACCTTGGAAGGGATTACATCAGGTCCGAGTTGTACGGCGTGGGCGCGCGTTCGACGGAGTACTGGATCCCCAACACGACGACCCCGGAGGATGTCCTGCTCATGCTCGAGAAGATCGCCGATCCCTCCTACACCACCCCTGACCTCTCGGCAGAGATGCTCGAGGTCATGACGAACACTTCTTTCGAAGACCGCCTGCCCCAGCCTCTTCCGGAAGGGACGCGAGTCTCGCACAAGATCGGCTACTACGGAACCACCTATGCCGACGCCGGGGTAGTCTTCCCCGAAGGCGCGCGAGATGCCACAGATGCCTATTTCATGGTCGTGATGGCCAGCGAGACGAGCGAGTTGGCGTCCCAGGCCGCCACGCAGGAGATGTCACTCGCCACCTACCGCATCCTGTCCGAGCCCGACGGCAAGAAGGAGGGCTCGTAGGAGACGATTCGTCAAGCACGAGGCGAACAGCTGACACGCTGAAGTGCTAAGCTGCTCAAATGCTTACAAGGAGGGGGAGAGTATTCATGAGGTATCTGGCAGTGGTCTTCGTCGCCATCCTTCTTGCGGGCGCGGGTCTCGGCCTCGTAAACCAGCCCGCCGAGGCGGACGGAGGCTACGTAAGCAGGTGCGGAGGGGGTAAGATCTACCTGCACGCCAAGGAGAAGCGGCTGCTCACCCTGCACAACAACGCCCGCAGAGACCACGGCTTGAGGCCTTTCTGCGTGAGTCCTGCCCTCCAGAGAGCAGCCCGTGCCCACTCCGAGGATATGATCCAACGCGACTACTTCTCCCACTACACCAAGGGGAAGAACGAAAGCGCGTGCATGCGCATCACTAACTTCGGCTACCAATGGTCTTACTGCGCAGAGAACATCGGATTCAATGCCACTCCGGATGGCGTGTTCCGCTCCTGGATGCGCAGTCCCAGCCACCGTCTTAACATCCTGAATGGGAAGCTCCACGACATAGGCCTGGGTGCCCATACAGGCCACTACATCGACCGCAAGACTACCATGTATACTGTTGACTTCGCTACTCGCCGCTAGATCAACGCCAGAATTCGCCCAGATTATTAAGAAATTTTAAGAAAATCGTAAAAGATATTGGCAACAGTGTTGACATTGTGGGCTAAAGGTGGAAAAATGCAGCCTGTAGAGATAAATTTCGAACGGGAGGTAGAGTTGAAGAAGGTAATGTTAGTAGCAGCTATGCTGGCCATGGTGTTGGCCGCTGCGGTTCCGGCTCTGGCGCAGTCGGTGACGCAGATCGGCGAAGGCAATGTAGCTTGCGTCCAGACTGCCGTGCAGCAGGAGTTCGGCAAGGTGCAGATAAGCCAGTATGGAGACAACGTCAACATCCAGAACATATCCCAGGAGTGTAACATCAGCGTGACCGAGGTCGAGACGGTCATCGCCAGTGCGACCGCCACTGCTACCGCTAGTGCGACCGCTTCTGCGACCGCGACCGCGACCGCTTCTGCGACCGCGTCCGCCAGCAGCGCTCCGGCTGTGCAGTATCAGTATGCTGCGCCTGATGTGCAGTACAGCGCCAGCGCCAGCAGCGCTCCCGCTGCAGAGCTTCCCTCCACGGGTGGTTCGTCGCTGATCGCGCTCGGTGCCGGTGTCCTGCTCGTGGCCGGCGGCCTTCTGGCCCGCAGGATCGTCCGCTAAGCGACCGGACGAGGCTTAACCAGGCGGGTCCCTTCGGGGGCCCGCTTTTTCGTGCTGCTCTACCCGCTCGGCGACGGGCGCGGCGGCTTGTATTCGGGGGGTGTTGTGGATATCCTCATGAACGGTGATCTTGCTTGAGCCGTGTGATCTTCAGACTCTCCGCGGGTTTTCTGGTGGGGGTTTTGGCCCTGCTGGCTACGGTGCTCTACCTGTCGGATTACTACACCGGCGAGCAGCAGCGACTGGCCGCTGCCGGGGATGTCACGGGGGCGATGGAGGCGTCGCGGAGGGCTGTTCGCCTCGACCCCTTCGATATCGAGGCGCTGCAGGCGCAGTCCTTTCTATGGCGGCAGCAGCGAGAGCATGACAGGGCGGTCCTGGCCCTCAAGGAGGCGATAGAGCGGGACCCCAACAACTACCTACCTTACCTGACGCTGGCCAATCTCAGGCTCGCCAGGGGAGATTTGGACGCTGCTGTGAAGAGCTACCGTGATGTGCTCGAGCTCAACCCGAACGCCGTTGGGGCAAGCAGTTCCCTCGCGCAGACGCTCGCGATGCAGGGGAAGCTTGGGGAGGCCAGAGAGGTGTATGAGGTGCTCGAGGAACAGCACAGGATCACCTCCCAGGACCGCTATGATCTCGGCAGGATCCAGGTACGAACCGGCGAACCTCTCGAAGGTGTGAAGAATATAAAGCGGGCCAGACGCGTGGCGGCCGCCGAGTTGAACAGGTCGCGTAGACCACTACAGCAGCGGCAGCTCCTGGTATCTATGGACCTCGCCACCGCCGACGCGCTCGTCGTCCAGGGTCGGTATGGGCAGGCGCGCGGGATCCTCGCGCAGAGTCCGTCCGAGCAGGCGCCTGGCCTGCTCGAGTTACTGAACTCCGACCCCGCGGCCTACCGCGAGCAGGTGATCACCAGTGACATCTACTAGCGGCCGGGGCTGGCAGGGTGAGGCGCGGGACGATACTCCGCTCTCTGAGGTCCTCTACATATTGCAGCGGAGGAGCCTGCTGGTCGTCGGGGTCGTACTGGTCCTTGCTGGCATCGCCCTGCTCTTCGGCCTCATCCGAGAGCCGGTATACACCGCCGAGGCCAAGGTTGGCATCAGGCCCCAGGAGGAGGTGGAAGGTGAGGAGGCCAGGCTAGCCTTCCTCGAAGAAGTGCGCGGCGCCGTCGTTACCCAGGAGATGTTGAGCGAGGTTAGGCGCCGGGCCGGCTGGGAGGCCACGCCGAAGGCGTTCTCAGAACGGCTCGACCCGAGGACGGTCGTGAACACCGACGGCGGGTCCGGGTTACAGATAAGATTCTCCGCCAACGAGCCAGGGCAGGCGGCCAGGGCGGCGAACGCTTACGCCGAGTTGTTCGTCGAGGGAGTCGAGAACCTCGGCGACAGGTCGCTCGCCGACGGCGTACCGGTCGCTGCGGCCGTCATAGAGCAGAGAGCCGTGCCAGGAGGTTACAGTCCTCGGCCCCTGATCTACGCGGCCATCGCTGCTGGGGCAGGCTTGCTGATCGGGGGCGCCGCGGCTTTGATACTCGAGGGACGGGCCAGTGGCTGGCGGGGCGTACGCGACGCCGAACTGACGCTGCGGGTGCCTGTACTCGGTGCCATACCTGATTACTCTTCGAAGAGAACCGAAGGTTGACGTGAGCCTCGGGGCGATAAACGACGCTGGTGCCAGGGGGTTGCTCGACCCAGGCTCACCCGTGAGGCGTCACTACGAGGAGCTGGCTGGCAACCTTCTGAAGATGGAGGGGACGGGTAGCGTCGTCGTCACGAGCCCCGATCCGGGCGCCGGTCGCACGAGCGTCTGTCTCGGCCTCGGCGCCGCCCTGGCCGGTATGGGTCGTCGGGCTGCCATCGTAGATTGCAACCTCGAAAACGCGCAGTTGCACAGGATGCTGGGTGAACCGAACTTCGTCGGGCTTACAAGCGGTCTCGACGATAGCAAGACGCTGGAGCACTACGGGTATGAGGTCATCCCTGGACTGCTCGTCGTCCCTACAGGTCCCATTCTGATGGATCCCGCCTCCCTACTGGAGGATGAGGGGGTCAAAAAGGCGGTACGAGGCCTGCAGAAGAGCAGGGACCTCGTGCTGCTCGATGCGCCTGTGGCCGGGCGGGTGCTACGGTCACAGAATCTCCTTGGCGGCTTTGATGGGGTCTTGCTCGTCGTCCACGCTTCCAGGACTCCCAAGAGCGTCGCCCGCGAGACGACGGACGACCTGCTGGAGGCGGGGAGCAACCTGCTCGGGGTGGTGTTGAACGGATGTTCTTGATGCGCGATCTTCCCTGGACCAGGAGGTGAGGGAAGTCCAGCCCCCCGGCGACGCCAGAGAGCGCTTCTCGGGCGCGGAACGCAAAGAGGATCGGGAGAAACACCGCCGTCCGGGCCGGCTGCTCGCCGTTTTCAAGGGTCTTGTCATGCTGGTACTCCTGACCGTCACAGCCTACGGGATGCTGAACGCAGGCCTCTACAGAGACATGCTCTGGCTGCCCGTTGCCGCCGGAATTCTGGTTCTGCTGTTCGTAACGCTGTTCGTGCGCGGTTTCTATTGGGACCTGCCCTCTGTCGGCATCCTGCTGGTCGGGCTGCTGGCGGCGCTCGTCGTCGTAAAGGGGCTCTCCATGGTCTGGACGATAAGTGAGACGGAGACCATCAAGGAGATGCTGCGCTCCTCTATGTACCTGGCGACCTTCCTTATGGCAGTGGCCGCGCTCACCTCAGGACGCCAGGTCGGCCCGCTCATCGACGTCTCAATCATCATAGTCGCGGCGGTCGCAGGCTACGGACTCTTGCAGAAGATCAGCCCGATCGAGTACCCGGTCCGCTCTCTGGATGGGGTGAGGATGGACTCGACCCTGGAGTACTCCAACACGACCGCCGTCATCCTGGGAATGGGGGTGGTGCTTGCCCTGGCGCGGATGGGTACGCTACGCAATTTCGTCCTGAGGGGACTCTACGCCGCCATCACGCTCTCCTTCCTGATCGCGCTCTACCTCACGGTCTCTCGCGGCGGCATCGGCTCTCTTGGTATAGGACTCATCGTCCTCTTGGTCTTGGGGAGCGGCCGCCTGCGGATGCTCGCCGACCTTCTCCTCCTCTCGTTGCCGGGCGCGTGGCTCTGGTGGCAGATGCAGAGCCTCCCAGGACTACTGGGGACCGGTGTATTACGTCAGCAGAAGATCGACGACGGGATTCTGTTCCGTAACGATCTGATCCTGGCGCTCCTCGTTGCCTTCGCGCTGCAGGCCGCCTACGCCTTCCTGGCGAACCGCTACGAGCTGGCGTCAGGGGCCAAACGATGGCTAGGAATACTCGTCGTGGCCGGAGGAGTGATTGCGGTCGTATTGGGCGCTCTCGTCGTCGCCAACATGTACGGCGGGCCAGAGCAAGCCTACGCGGCGCTCGTTGGCAACGCGAACGAGACCGAGAACGTTGGCCAGAGGCTCGTCTCGTTAGATATCAGCTCCAGGGGTGACTACTGGATGGTCGCCTGGGAAGCATGGAAGGAGCGTCCCTTCACAGGTACTGGTGCGGGAACCTTCCAGTACACGTGGCTTGAGGACAGACCAGGGTTCAAGGGCGTCAAACAGGTCCACAACGTGTACCTCGAGCAGGGTACCGAGACTGGCTTGTTCGCCTTCCTGGCCCTCTTGGGCTTTGTGACGGTCCTCGTCGGCTACACGGGGAGAGCCGCCTGGCGGTCGGGCCAGCAGGGAGAACGCCGGCTCCTTCTGGCTGGTCTCGGATCGACGCTCCTCGTCTACCTCGTCTCCTCGGCGTTCGAGTGGCATTGGTACCTCCCTGCCTCGACGCTCTTCTTCTTCCTCCTCGCCGCCGTCGCCGTGAAGTTCGCCTCCAGGGAGGACTGGGGTGCCGCCGAGGCGCCCGCCGACGGTGAGACCGAGCGTCCGACCCAGCACCCCCGTTGAAGCCTGCCCCTCTCTCACGGCTGCCTGGAGTGTTCTACATCGACCTGGGAAAGGGTGACCACGAAAACTCCGTCTTTCTGGCGGGGAGTGGGCGGAGCGGGACCACGTGGCTCTCGCAGATCATCAACTACAGGAGGCGGTATCGCTACGTCTTCGAGCCCTTCAACCCGAGAGAGGTCGGCGCGTTCTGGCACTTCAGGACCAAACAGTATCTGAGGCCCGACGATCAGAGGGAGGAGTTCCTGGAGCCGGCCCGCCTCGCGCTCACGGGCCGGCTCAGGGATCCCTGGGCCGACCGGTTCAATGGGCGCATCCTCGCGAGGCGGCGCCTGATCAAAGACATAAGGGCCAATTTGCTGCTCGGCTGGATGCGCGCGAACTTCCCCGGAATGCCGATCATTCTCCTGCTCAGGCATCCTTGCGCCGTCGTAACGTCCAGGCTAGATCTCGGGTGGAAAGATAACCTCTCGGAGACGATGGAGCAGCAGGAGCTGGTAGAGGACTTCCTCCTCCCCATGGAGGCGGAGATCCGGGCCGCCAGCGATGACTTCGAGCGCCACCTGTTCCTCTGGTGCATAGACAATTACGTCCCCCTGAAGCAGCTCGGAGTGGAGGAGGTGCACCTCACGTTCTACGAAAACCTGCTCGCGCGTCCGGAACAGGAACTACAGAGCCTGTTCGCCTCCCTCGGCGAGTCCTTCGACGAACGTGTCTACGCCAGCCTGAGACGCCCTTCCCCCCTGAGCCGGAAGAACTCGTCCGCTCCTTCCGTGCAGGGCTGGCGTATTCGTGTGAGCAGCCACCAGCTGGAGAGAACCATCGAGATCCTGCGCCTCTTTGGCCTCGATCACCTCTACGGCGAAGGGGACATGCCAGACACCTCCGGCGCCCACGCCCTGATGGACGGAAAGTAGGAGTCTCCCTCGTGCGCAAACCGCCGGTGGTGATCCTCTCCGGTGTAAGGTGGGACTTCCTCTGGCAAAGGCACCAGACGCTCGCCAGCCTCTTCGCCGGCGCCGACTATCCCACAGTCTTCGTCGAGACCACGGGCCTCGCCAACCCCAGCCCGACCAGAGACACAATGCGCCAGGTCTTCGCGCGGGTGCGTCGCTCCGGTGGCGCGGGAGAGAAGCCGCCGGCCGAGAATAACCTCACTATATACGCGCCCCTCACCGCCCCGCCTACCTACCCAGCATTCCGGTGGTCGAACGCGAAGCTCCTCCTCCCGCGCGTCCTCAGTGACCTCAGGGAGATAGCCGGGGCCCATCCTGTCGTGGTGGCCTATCCGCCGACGAGGACGACGCTCGGCCTGATCTCCGGCCTCGACGCGAGGCTCGTGCTCTACGACTGCTCGGACGACTATGAGCACTTCCCTGGCGCGCCGAAGGACATCGGGGAGACGGAGCGCGAGCTCCTCCTGCGCGCCGACCTCGTCTCATGTACGTCAGTGTGCCTGCTCGAGAAGGCGAGACGCCTCAGGCCCGACGCCTTTCTGAGCGGCCCCGCCGTAGACTACGAACGTTTCGCGTCCCTGCAAGACCCCCACCCCGAGGGTGAGGTAAGCACCGTCTGCTTCTTCGGCCATGTGAGCCGGGAACGCATCGACTTCGACGCCCTGCGGGCTATAGCAGGTGCAGGCTTCGAATTGCGTATCGTCGGCCCCATAGAGAAGGGTCTCATCGAGATACCCGGAGTCGACTACAGGGGAGAGGTGTCCCACGCTAGGCTGCCTGCCGCTCTCGCCGGTGTCGACGCTTTCATACTGCCTTACGAGGTCAACGGTCTCACCCGCTCCATCTCGCCGGCCAAGACCTACGAGTGCCTGGCCACGGGCAAGCCCGTCGTGGCCGCCCGCCTTCCGGCGATGCAGGATCTTGCCGGGCACGTCTACCTCGCTGAGAGGCCGGAGGACTACGTGGAGGCGCTCAGAAACTCGAAGGGGCTCGAGACCGAGGCGAAGAGGCGCGCGCGCATCGAACTCGCGCGCAAGAACTCCTGGGACGTCCGCTTTCTGGAGTTGGAGGAGGCCATGTGGCGCCTCATGTAGAGCCTCGCGCGGGCAGGATCGACGTCCTTGGCGTGGGCGTTGACCCTATAACCGTGGCGGATCTGCACGTGGAGATAGCGCACCTGGCGCGGAGAGGGAAGCTCGGCGTCATCTTGAACGTGAACGCCCACTGTCTGAACCTCTGCTATAGGGATCTCGCCCTGCGGGACTCGCTGAACGGCGCTGACATCGTCTTCTGCGATGGGGCCGGGGTCATGCTGGCGGCGAGGATGCTCGGCGGGCGCATCCCGGCACGTATCACCTACGCGGCCTGGATCTGGCGACTGGCCGACTTCGCCGCGTCCGAGGGCTTCTCGCTCTACTTCCTCGGCGCCAGGCCAGGCGTGGCGCGGGAGGCCGCCAGGAAGCTGAGAGAACGGTATCCCGGCTTGAGGATCGTCGGCGTCCGTCACGGCTACTTCGACCACTCGGCCGGGAGCGCCGAGAACGAGGCGGTTCTGGAGGAGATCAACGCCGCCGCCCCTGACATCCTGCTCGTCGGCCTCGGGATGCCGCTCCAGGAGATCTGGCTGACGGAGAACAGAGACCGGCTCGACGCCGGCGTCGCCCTAACCTGCGGCGCCGCCTTCGACTATGCTTCGAGGAGGGTGCGCCGCGGCCCTCGCCTCCTGACCGAGAGCGGTTTCGAGTGGCTGGCGCGGCTCCTCAGCGAGCCCCGCCGCCTGTGGCGACGCTACCTACTCGGCAACCCACTCTTCCTCCTGCGGGTTCTGAGGCAGCTCCTCGTAAGGACGGTTAGGAGAGGATCTGTCAAGGGCCCTCCGCGGGACCGTAGTCAGTGATTCGGAGCCGACTTACGTGTCAGGCGGTCGTACACGGCCTCGGTCCTGGAGATCAAATCGCTGCGTTTCGGGTCCTCCAGTTCGTATCCCACTTCGCGCTTTTTCTTCTCTCTGGTGGCGAAGGGGCGCGAGGCTTTGTTCTCCCAGGACGCCTCCCCGAACCTTTTCTTGGAGTTTCTCTCGATGCGGGCGAACACGTCGTCGACGTTCCGTTCGTCGTGGCGGAACACGGAGAAGGTCGTCCCGAACCTGTCGTTTATGCGTCGGATGACCTGTCCGAAGTCCCCTGTTACCTCTTCGAAGAGCCCGAGGACGTAGGCATCACGGTACTCTTCGACGGTCTCGTAGAAAGAGAGATAGTACCTGAGAGCCTGGTCGACGGAGATCGGGTCTCGTATGGCGAAGGACAGCACGGCATCTTTGGGTTTTCGTATCAGCACGAGGGTTGGTATCCGCCACCGTGCGGCCCGGATCACCTGTGCGGGAACGTGAAGACCGTTGGCGATGCGCACCCTCTCGCTCTGCGCCCTGTTGAAGGCCACCCTGGCAAATGAGTTGGCCGACCTCGGAAAACCCTCCATGACCAGTTGCGTCTCCGGGGACACGACCCGCCCCTGATCCTTGCGCGCCAGCCGGTACAGACCGTAGAAGGCTGCAGGGTGCTTGCCAGCGTAGATCTGGAGCCACTTCTCGAACCTGAAGACGGCGGGGTGTTCGTCCACGTGGGACCCAAACCGCTCATCAATGGCTCTCAATCCTCCGCCTTCCATCTCGCCGTCTCTTGTCAGACCCTCAATCTTACACATTCAGCACTTCAGCAAACGAAAAGCTGACCGGCTGAACTGCCGAAATGCTGACCAGCGCGGGTTTGGGAAGGGTCCGACCCTTCCCAAACCCGCTGTCTTGTGGCGGTATACTCCTCGCACGGAGGACGCCGTGCGGATCTTGAGAGACATTGCGAAGAGGCTCTTTGGCTTCAAGCTGCTGCGGCGCTTTACGAGCGCTCTCATCCTCGTGCTCGCGGACGGGCTCGCGCTCGCTTTCGGGCTCGGAGGGGCTGTCTGGGTAGCTGACGGCGGCAGGTCGGATCCGGCCATCGGCCTCGCGCCGCTGTTGCTCGCGGCCTGGATCACGCTCTTCACCGCTTTCCGCCTCTACGACAGGGCGCCCGTGCGGCGCAGCCCTGGGGGGCTCGTCGGGGCCGCGTTCTGCTGGGCCGGGTTGGTGACGATCGGGGCGACCGTCTACCCCGAGAGCGGCCTCGGATTCGGGGAGATAGCGTCGGCCTCCGCACTCGGCCTCCTGTGCTCCGGCGCGCTCAGGTTCCTCTACGAGCGTGCCATAAGTAGGATCTACCGCCGCGGCTTCGGACAGACGCCGGTGCTTCTGGTCGGAGACGACGAAGGCCGGACGCGGTTGCGCAGGATGATGGAGCACGCACCAGGCGCCTACGTCCTTGCCGGGGAGGTTGACCTCGCAAGCGGGGGGCCCGACGCGTACCTCGCGGCGGTAAGGGAGGTGTTGGACCGCACTGAGGCCCGCGGGGTCGTCCTGGTCGGTGCGGAGGGTCTGCCCGACGAGGAGTTGCTCGAGCTCGTCCACTCTGTGCGGTTGCGCGGGGTGCCGCTCAGGGTGGTGCCTGGCGCCTTCGCCCTGATGCGGGGCCGTACCATACTCTCGGAAGGCATGGGGGTGCCGCTCCTGGAGGTTCACTACCCCGGGCTGGACAACACCCAGCGCACCCTCAAGCGTTTGCTCGATGTGGCCGTCTCCGTGGGCGGGCTCGTGCTCCTCTCGCCACTCTTTGTGGCCGTGGCCATCGCGGTCAGGCTCGACTCGCCGGGGCCCGTGCTCTTTCGGCAGAAGCGCGTCGGGGCCGACGAGAAGGTCTTCGTCTGCTACATGTTCCGCTCCATGCAGAGGGACGCCGAAGTACGCCAGGCGGGCCTCGAGGACCTCAACGAGGTCGAGGGAGCGGCCTTCAAGATCAGGGACGATCCCCGCGTGACCAGGGTTGGGCGTTTCTTGCGGCGCTGGAGCATAGACGAGTCGCCCCAGCTCGTGAACGTCCTCAAGGGTGAGATGAGCCTGGTCGGTCCGAGGCCCCTGCCGGTGCGTGATTTCCTGAGGATGGAGGATTCCCACAAGAGGAGGCTGGGGGCGGTTCCTGGAATGACCGGCTACTGGCAGACCAGCGGCCGCAGTGACCTATCCTTCGAGGAGATGGTGCGTCTGGACCTCTTCTACATAGAGAACTGGTCCCTTTCATTCGACCTCAAGATCATCCTGAAGACCCTTAGCGCCGTTCTACACCGCGAAGGCGCGTATTGACGCAGCTAGTCAGCACGCTCCAGCCTTCGGCTTCCGCTTGTCAGCACGGCGCTTCGCGCCTTTCAGCATGTCAGCCAGGACTTGTGCACGCGAAAGCTGACGAGCTGAAGTGCTGACTAGCTGAAATGCTCTAGAATAGCGGCGTCCCGGCCATGCGGCTTCCTAGCCATACGGGGGTACGAGAAGTGAACGTAATACTGGTGATCCTGGACAGCCTCAGGAAAGATCACATCGGGGTCTACGGCAACGATCGGATACAGACCCCCAACCTGGACGATCTCGCGCAGGAGAGCCTGCGCTTCACCAGGGCCTACCCTGAGTCGTTGCCGACTCTCTGCGCCCGCAGGGCGATCCACACGGGCATGAGGACCTGGCCCTTCAGGAACTTCGTCAGACTTCCTGGAGAGACCTTCCAGCCGGCCGGCTGGCAGCCGATCCCCGAGGTGCAGACCACGGTCTCAGAGGTCCTGCTCGCGCAGGGTTACAGCACGGCCATGTACGCCGATACCCAGCCTATGTTCCATCCCGCGATGAACTTCCAGCGCGGATTCGCTGTGTTCGAGTGGATGCGGGGCCAGGAGCGAGACCGTTTTCGTCCCAAGCTGGGCGTTCCAGAGGAGCAGATAAGGCAGAGGACGGTCCCTGGCAACGACGCCAACATGGTGGACAAGGTGCGCCAGTACCTGGCCAACACGCAGGACCGCAGGACAGAAGAGGACTGGTTCGCCCCGCGGCTCTTCACCAGGGGGATGGACTACCTCGAGCAGGCGGAAGCTGGACAGCCTTTCTTCCTCGTCCTCGACAGCTTCGACCCGCACGAGCCGTGGGACCCACCGGAGGAGTATGTATCCCTCTACGACGAAGGCTACGAGGGCAGGGACCCCACCGTGCCCAACTACGGCGCCTCGGACTGGATCGACGAGGTGGAACTGGAGAGGATGAAGGCCCTGTACGCGGGGGAGGTGACGATGGTCGACCGCTGGCTCGGCCGCTTCCTCGACAAGATGGAGTCAACGGGCCGCATGGACGACACCCTGCTTCTCGTCCTGGCCGACCACGGTGTGGCCCTCGGCGAGCACGGCTTCACGGGCAAGCCGTTCGGGGCGCTCTGGCCCGAGCTGACGGATATACCGTTCTTTATCAGGCATCCGGAGGGTAAGGGAGCCGGAGAGACCAGCGACTACTTCGCCTCTACCCACGACGTGGCGTCGACCATCCTCGGCGCTACCGGCCCGCTGCCGCCGCAGCGGATGGACGGCGAGGACCTGAGCGTCCTGCTCGAAGGCTCAGAGCCCGAGCCGCGTCCCCACTTTACGCTCGGCTACAACCAATATGTGTGGGCCCGCGACGAGAGGTACGTCATGTTTAGCGTAAACGACCGTTCCAACCCACGGCTCTACGATCTGGAGAGTGATCCCGACATGAACAACGACATCTCGGGAGACAACCCCGACATCGTGAAGCGGATGTTCAATGCTTACATCCTGAAGGACGCCGGAGGCTCGCTTCCCCGTGTCTGAGAGTCAGGGGGCTTTCCGTCCTACCCAAAACCTCTATAATCTGTCGCCGTGACTTCGAGACAGGACTTTGAGGAGGAACGGAACCGCGTGCGCGAGGAGAAGGTCGCAGGCGGCGAGCCTACCGCGGAGCAGGTAGATGAGCCGGTCGGGCCCAAGGACGACGACACTTACGTCGCGAAGGTCGCGCGCGGCGCCGGCATAAGCACGGCCGGACAGGGAGTCGGGCGTGTTATCGGGTACGTGACCCAGGTCGTCATCGCCCGCCTGCTCGGCGCGCAGTTCTACGGTTTCTATGCCGCGGGCGTTGCGCTGATCAACGGCTTGCAGATTCTCTCCAGGTTCGGCATGGAAAACGGTGTGGTGCGCTACGTCGCCCATTACAGAGAGCACGAGGACGCTGCGCGGGTGCGCGGCACCATAGTAATGGCCTTGCTCTTCCCGATAGCGTTGAGCTTCGTTCTCTCCGCCGTGCTGTTCTTCGGGGCAGGATTCATAGCCGACACCGGCTGGCTGCAAGAGAACGGGACCCTGATGGTAGGAGTGTTGCGAGGGTTCGCGTTCGTGCTGCCGTTCTTCGTTTTCATGAGCATGACCGCGTGGGCCACCCAGGGGTTCCAGACCGTGACCTACGCAGCCTACATCCAGCAACTCATACGTCCGGGGCTGTTCCTGATCTTCGTCGGTGTGTGTTACGTGCTAGGGGCCAAGATCTTCGGTGTAATAGCAGCCTACGCGCTCGCGATGTTCCTCGCCGGACTCGTCGGGCTCTACTACCTCAGGAAGCTCTTCCCAGATCTCTTCGACCGCCGGTCCGAGACCAGATTCGAGACGAAGGCTCTCTTCGGCGTCTCTATACCGATGAGCATTACGCAGGGCGCCCAGTACCTCAACAACTTCTCCGCCATACTGATCCTGGGCATCTTCGCCGCAGGGGCTCCTGTCGGCATCTTCAACGCCGCCGCGAGAACGGCCACTTTCTTGACCGCGGTTCGTTTTGCCTTCAGCGGCATCTTCTCCCCGATCATCTCAGGCCTCCACGCGAGGCAGGACACCGAGGAGATGGGCAGGCTCTATAAGGACGTGTCGCGCTGGATCTTCACCGGCGCATTCGCGCTTTTCCTGGTGATAGTGGTCTTCGCTTCCGAGGTGATGGGGATCTTCGGGGAGGCGTTCGGGGCTGGTGTTACGGCTCTCGTCATCGTCGCCGTCGCGCAGCTCTACAGCTCTTCCGTCGGACCCGCGCCGCGGATGCTCGCCATGACCGACAACCAGAACTTCGCCATGATCGCAACCTCCGTCGCCGCCGTCACGGGCGTGATCGTAAGCCTCATCCTCATTCCGCGCTTGGAGGTTCTTGGGGCCGCCATCGGGATGGCTACCGCTATTATCGTCGAGAATACGGGGACGATGTCCGCCGTGAAGTGGCGGCTCGGCTACTGGCCGGTCAACGTCATGTGGCTGAAGCCTCTGACAGCGGGCGCCGTCTCCGGAATCGTGACGTACTTGCTGAAGGTCACGTTGCCGCTCGATGCTATGTTCGGGTTCTTGCCCGTGCCTGTATCCATTCCCACGATAATGCTGCTCGGCGGCTTCCTAGGTGTGCTGTTCTTGGGACTGCTATGGTTGTTCGGCCTCTCCGAGACGGACAAGGAGTTCCTCGGCGCTTTCTGGAACGTGGCCAAACGTCATCTGCCCAGGCGTTTTCGCAGCGAGGGAAGGCAGGAAGACAGTGGCTGAGGTCCCTGTGAAGGTGCTCTACGTAGCCGGGCTAGGGCGGAGCGGAAGTACGATCCTGGCGAACACCCTGGGCCAGGTCGAGGGCTTCTTCTCCGGGGGCGAGCTGAACTTCATCTGGAAGCACGCCCTGATCGAGAACAGGCTCTGCGGCTGCGGCAAGCCGTCTCAGGAGTGCGAATTCTGGGGCCCGGTCTTCGACGAAGAGTTTGGCGGCCAGAGCGAAGCGCTCGCCCGCGAGATGATGCGGCTGCAATACTCCGGCGCGCGCACCCGCCACATCCCCCTTATGCTCACGGAAAGCGGGAGGCGGAAGATAGAGGAGCGTCTGGGCAAATTCCTTGACAACACGGGTCGGCTGTACAAGGCGATCCAGGCTGTCTCGGGGAGCCGCGTGATCGTCGACACCTCTAAAGAGCCAGCCTACGGCTACGCCCTCGGCATGGTCCCCGGCGTAGACCTCCGTGTCCTTCACCTGGTCAGAGACCCAAGGGCCGCCGCGTACTCCTGGGCGAAGAAAAAGCGCCAGCCCGACAGCACCGAGCGTGAGTTTATGCACCGGAAGTCCCCGACTCAGAGCGCCGTCCTCTGGGACGCCTGGAACGCCGCCATCGAGGCCCTCTGGCGCCAGATGCCAGCCAGGTACCTCCGCTTGCGCTACGAGGACTTCATCGCCGACCCCCGCCGCAGCTTCGAGGAGATCCTGAAGCTCACTGGTGAGGAAGACGCTGAGTTGCCGCTGGTGGGGGAGCGTGACGTCAAGCTCGGTATAAGCCACACCGTCTCAGGCAACCCGAACCGCTTCGATACAGGCACCGTCGAGCTACGCCAGGACCGCGCCTGGCAGAAGGAGATGAATCCTCGCGACAGGGCCCTCGTTACCGCGCTGACCCTGCCGCTGCTGACGCGCTATCACTACTCGGTAAGGTAGCCGTACAGCGCAGGTGCCTTACGACTTCGGCTTCTTGCCGATGCTGACCATCTCGGGCTGCACACCCTCAGGGGGGCCGTCGCCGAGCTCCTCGTCACGGTACTGGTAGACGCCGCGGCAGGTGTGGCCGCCGGTCGTGCGCTTCTCGGTGTAGGAGAGCCTGACGTTCGGGTTTATGGCGCTGACCATCGCCTTCTCGTACGTCGAGAAAGCCGCGCAGGGCTTCACGTCCCAGCCGGGTACGCCTTCGTTGCCCATCCCCCCGAACCAGGGACAGCGGTCCGCGTTTATGACGTACTCGCCTTCCTTGGTCTCGGTCAGCGTGATCTCGATGTCGAAAAAACGGTTGGCTAGCATGACTACATCGACGGTGTCCTTCATCGTCTTCACGCCGAGTTGCTCGCGCAGATCGCTACCCTGCTTCTCGCCGATGCGGCTCATGGCCAGCTTGCCGACCTTCTGGCCGTCGTAGCCGAGGTCGTCGGCGGCCCGGATCATCTCGTCCAAGATGACTCCCGTTCCCGCCGACGCGGCCTTCCACTTGTACCACGTGGGCCCAGGCAGCCCGAGCTTCATCGCCCACCGCGCCAGAAACAGCGGGAGCTTCGGAAGACCGTAGACCTTTAGCCACTTCATAATAATAGAGTCCTCTTCTCCGCTTGCTGCCACAGGACTTCATTATACTCGTCTCCCCATCGCCGGTTCGCAACAGCAAAAATCCTGCTTGTAACGATAAGTATCGTCCTGGACGATGCGCCGGTATCTGCTCCGGCCATATGCTATGCGCGTCGCGCAGTCTGGGACGAGAGAGATTACCTCACTCTTACTAACTCGCCGAACCGCCTTCCTGTTCCTCGAAACGCTCGCGATGACGTATCATCTTACCGGTCTATTTGGTTCGGCAGAGAGGAGTCACGATCATCACGCGTACCGGAACTCCGCCCGAGCCCAGGTGGCCTCTCTCCCGGAGGCTGGGAGAGCTACGCGGTGTTCTGTTCGGTTATGCGGAGGCTCTGGCGGAACGGCTTCTCGCCAGACCCCCATCTTATGCGACTATTGGCTGGGAGAAGGCGCTTGATGACCTCGGGGCCCGCTTCGGGAAGGTCGCGGAGGTTCTGGAGGAGCCTGCGCTCCTGGAGGTAGAGGAGAGCACGCGCCGCTTGCTCGCGGACATTCGCCACGAGGATCCTTACGTGCCCCACTGGGCCGCCGATTCGGTCATGGCACGTTGCTGCTACCTCGCGTGCCGTCTGATCGAACCCGATGTAATCGTCGAGACCGGGGTGGCCTACGGCGTGAGCTCCGCCTTCATACTCAAGGCGCTGGAAGAGAACGGACGCGGCACGCTCTACAGCGTGGATCTTCCACCCGTGCGTAGGGAGGCCGACAGGTCCTGGGGTGTCGCCGTTCCCGCCGAGTTGCGGGGCCGTTGGAGGCTACACCGGGGAACCAGCGCCAGGATTCTGCCCAGGCTCCTCCGAGAGATCCCTAAGGTGGACCTCTTCGTACACGATAGCCTTCACACCTACAGGAACATGCACCGCGAGTTCGACATCATATGGCCCCATCTTCGACCCGAAGCTTTACTCCTGGCCGACGACGTCGAAAGGAACCGCGCCTTCGGCGAACTGCGGCAGAAGAACCCGGCACTCTGGCGCGTGGTCAAGGACAGTGAAGTGTCACCGCTCCAGGGCAAGGCTGCGCCAGTAATGTTCGGGATAGCGATGAAATAGCTGGTCAGCACTTCAGCTTGTGCGCTGTTCGGAGCACTTTTGCCGGCTAGCGCAGCCTGGCTGCGAACTCCACAGCTTTAGCTGACCGGCTGACTTGCTGACAAGCCGCCGTAGGCGGCGTGCTGAATTGCTGACCAGCTGAAATGCTAATACCCCGGCCTTCCCATCCTCTCGTAGGTGATCTCCTTGCCCGCCTCGACCCCAGGCTGGTCGAAGGCGTTGACGCCGTAGAGGGTCCCGGCGATGGCGGTCTGCACTTCGAGCGCCTGTAGCAGGTAGCCGAGGTTCTCCTCGTTTAGCTCGCCGAGCTTTATGGTCGAGTTGGGGCGCCCGGCTTCGGTGAGGGCCTGCCGCGTGGCGTCGCACTCGACGTTCAGGAGCTCTGCCATGGTGTGTCCCCCCAGGTAGCCGACGCCTTCGAGGTCTTCGTAGGCTCCTGGTATCTCCAGATCACGCGGGTGGTGCTCGACCTCGACGATCTCGATCACCTTGTCCTGCGGACCTTCCATGTAGAGCTGGACCTGAGAGTGCTGGTCCGTGGTGCCGACGGCGCCGTGGGGCGTCGAGGCCTTGCCGTCCTTGCCCAGGGATTCGGCCCAGAGCTGGACGAACCAGGCCGCGAGCCGCTCCAGGGCGTCGGCGTAGGTCATCATGACCCTGACATTGCGCCCCCTCGCGGTGTCCATGAGGTAGTGCATGGCAGCCCCTACGGCCGCGGGGTGCTCGGCGCCTCGCTCGTTCACCTCGTCCACGCACTGCGCAGCGCCGGCGAGCAGCGCGTCTACGTCGCGTCCGGTAACGGCGGCTGGCAACAGCCCTACCGGCGTGAGGATCGAGAACCGGCCACCAACGTCGGGCGGTATGGGGAGCACCCGGAGATCCTCGCGGTCGGAGATCTGCTTCAGGAACCCTTCCTCGGGGTCCGTCGTGGCGATCGTACGACCCTGGAAACCGAAATCTCCCAAAGACTCCACGAGGACGTCCCGGATCACGAGGAAGTTCGCCATCGTCTCCGCGGTCGAACCTGACTTGGTAACGACGTTGACCCAGGTTCCGTCGGGGTCGGCGACGTCGATGATGGCTGAGAGGGTCGCGGGATCTGTGTTCTCCGCGAAGTGCAGGCGCGGACCCCGACGGGCTTCGCTAGAGAGGGCGTTGTAGTAAGGATGGCTCAGCGCCATGTGCAAAGCCATAGGGCCCAGCGCCGAGCCCCCGATGCCTACGTGGATAAAGTCCGTCGCTCCCGAGGTTCGGATCTCCTCCGCTACACGCGCCGAAGCCTCGGCGTACTCTGCGGTCTTAGGCAACCGCATAAAGCCAGGCGGGTCCCCGAGAAGCTCGTCCGCGGCCTCGCGCAGGCGCGGTTGTATCTCGTCCAACTCCCCGCTCTGCAGACCGCCCTCCACCTCCACGAGATTCTGGTAGTCGAAGGTGACCTCGGCCATGCTCGGGCTCCTCTCTGTTCCTGCCTCTCTTACGGAGACAGTTTAGAACAGGGTATAATCCCCGGCCATCGTGACTCCATCCGCAGCACCCGCCTCGGAAGTGATCGCCCGCCTGAAGGCGGAGTACCCCGACGCGCGCACCGAACTCGACTGGTCGAACCCCCTGGAGCTCCTGGTAGCGACGATCCTCTCCGCCCAGACCACCGATGTGCAGGTCAACCGGGTGACGGAGAGTCTCTTCGCGAAGTACCACAAGGCCGAAGACTACGCCGACGCCGCCCCCGACGAGCTCGAGGAGGACATCCGCCCGACCGGCTTCTACCGCAACAAGGCCCGCTCCTTGCGAGGCACGGCCAGCGCCCTCGTCGAGGAGCATGGGGGGGAGGTCCCAGGCACGATGTCCGAGCTCGTGGCCCTGCCCGGCGTCGGCCGCAAGACGGCCAACGTGGTCCTTGGCAACGCTTTCGGCACGAACGAGGGTATCGTCGTGGACACCCACGTCCGCCGCGTCTCGAACAGGCTAGGCCTCACCGAGAGTCAGGACCCCGTGAAAATAGAGCAGGACCTCATGAGATCAGTGCCAGAAGATGACTGGACCATCTTCTCCCACCTCCTGATCCTCCACGGGCGCCGAACGTGCAAGGCCAGAAAACCAGACTGCCCGAACTGC
>JBPCIR010000135.1:0-3980 GCA_051006095.1 Rubrobacter sp.
AGTGGCTCACGGCCCGCGCCGTCTTCGGCCTCTTCCCCGCGAACGCCCTGGAAGACGATTCCGTAGAGGTCTACACCGACGAATCGCGCGATGAGGTGCTCGCCAGCCTCGACTTCCTGCGCCAGCAGAAGCAGAAACCGCCGGGCCGTCCGAACCGCTCTCTCGCGGACTTCGTCGCCCCGAAGAGCATGGGTCTCGAAGACTACATCGGGCTCTTCGCCGTGACCGCAGGGCTCGGTGCTGACGAGGCCGCGCGGCGCTTCGAGAGAGACAACGACGACTACAACGCCATTATGGTCAAGGCGCTAGCCGATAGGCTCGCCGAGGCCCTCGCCGAGCTCATGCACCGGCGGGTCCGCACGGAGTTCTGGGGCTACGCGGCGAATGAGGACCTGGACAAAGGGGCCTTGATCCGTGAGGAGTACAGCGGCATCCGCCCGGCTCCGGGATATCCTGCCTGCCCCGAGCATACAGAGAAGCGCACCCTCTGGAGTTTGCTCCACGTTGAGAACAAGGCCGGCATCACGCTCACCGAGAGCTGCGCGATGTCACCAGGCGCGGCGGTCAGCGGTTACTACTTCTCCCACCCTGAATCCAGTTACTTCGGCGTGGCCGAGATCGGACGCGACCAGGCCACGGATTACGCCCAACGCAAGGGCTGGACCCTCGAAGAGGCCGAGAAGTGGCTCGCGCCGAATCTGGCTTACGATCCGCAAGGACCAGTTGGTAACGGGGCTACAGAGGTCCCGCAGGCCGTGAGCAAGTCCGCAGGCTAGAGATTTTCTTCCCTCTCAGATCTGAGCCTGGGGTCGGTGCCAGGGGCGGAGCGCCGGATCAGACGCTCCGCCCGCTCGAAGAAGCGGGTGCGGTCGAGCAGCGGGTTCCAGAACCCTGCGGTGATGCAGTAGTAGGTGTCGTAGGGGCTCTCGTGATGGATGTCGTGGTGCTCTCTGGAGAGGATCACACCCCACCGCTGCAACGAGCCTACAAAGGCCGGCGGGACGTCCATGTGGGCCCACTTGTGGAACTGGTTGGTAAGGAAGGCAGCGAGGCACAGGAAGAGAAAGAAGGTCCCGAAGAGATACCCATAGTACGTCGTCTCCAGGGGCACGACGACCCACACGGCGAGCATGAAGGGCAGGCTCGCCAGGCTGTTGTTGCCGTTGGCGTCGACGAAGTCGTTGCCGACGATCCCTTTCGGGTCGATGTGGTGCTCCCTAAAGGGTTCGATGAAGTTGGGCCCAATGATCGGCGTGTCATAAGAACCGAAGTTGTCGGCGAGGAAGTGCACGAACCCGGAGAGGAAGTCAGCGGCCAGGTAAGCGAGGACAGCCAGGATCGGCGCAAGCCACAGATCGCCGAACTCGATCGCCCCCTGGTAGAGATCCACCCCTATCAACAAGGAGAGCAAGGCGAAACACAAAATACCGAGGACTTCCAGGAGGTAATGGCCTCTGCTGGTCTCGGGACGGAACTGGTCTTGCGTAGCCTGGTCTTGCTGGGTCATACATAACCTCCTTAGCGAGGCATACGGAAAGTGATCAGCCCTGGATCAGTGCTGGGGAGAACGCATGTTGGCACGCCTCGCGGGAGGTGAGATCCTGAGCGCCCCGCCCCACGAATCTTCGGGCATACAGACGGTTGCTCTCCCGTCTTAACGGAACCGGACCTCCTCGAATCCTAGAGTAGTGACGAATGCTCGTACGCTCACTTCTGCGTTGTTTTCGGCTGTATCGGCCCCACTACCGGCAGCAACGAACCATAGCGCGCGAGCCCGACGCCGAGCCCGACGCCCAAGACGACGATGGCGAACGCCAGAACGAGCGTCGTACCCAATCCGCCGCCCTTTCTGCCCACAGCGAGCCTCCATTGAAAGCTACCGAAAGCACGATTGTAGCACCCGGCGACCCCGCAGGGCACAAGCTCTCTGTCACCTGAAACCTGTGACCTGAAGCCTTTCCTACGCCTGAATATTCGTCTGGCGCCAGCGGGTGTGCCCGCCGAGGCTCCCGGCCTCGGGGAACTCCTCTCCCTTGGAGAGCTGAACTCTGACCGGCGGGAGCATGGTCCCCCTGTCGCAGATGTAGGTGCCAGAGTAAGGGGCCTTCTCGCCTGGCCCGAAGGTGGGTCCGTAGGGCCTGTAGCGGGCTAGTATGTCTTCCAGGCCGTCCATCACAGCGTCACGGAGCGGGCGTCGTCGAAACCCGGGGTCTCGACGAGAGCGTTCAGGACTTCTTCGGTTACGGGCTCATCTACGGTGACGGCCATTGCCGCGCGGGAACCGGGCTCTCCGCGCCCCACGGCCATGTTGCCGATGTTGATACCGTGCTCCCCGAGGATGCTGCCGAGCTTCCCGATCATACCTGGCCTGTCCTCGTTGCGGATGAAGAGCATGTGCTTCTCGGGCACGACGTCGAAGTCGAACCCCATCGCCTCTAGGAGACGCGGCTGCATCCTCGGCCCGAAGAGCGTCCCGCTGACGGCGTTCTCGCCCATGCGCAGTTCCACGAGGTTCGTGTAGTCAGATCTCTCCGAAGAGCGCGAGGTCTCGACCTTGAGCCCCCGCTCCCTCGCGAGAGCGGGTGTGTTGACGAAATTCAAGGGCTCGAAGACCATCGAAGCGAGGAGTCCTTTCTGGGCCGAGACGTCGAGGAGTCGGGTGTCGAATCCGGCGACCTCGCCGTGGTACTCGATCCTGAGGGTATCCTCAGTGTGGTCCGTGAGCTGGTAGAGCAGGCTTCCCAGAGACTCGCACAGTCCCGAGAACTGGGCCACGAACTCGGCGCCCTCCCCCATCGGAACGGGGGCGTTTATGGCGTGCATCGGGACGGCGCCTCTAAGGGCCGTCGCCACCTGCTCGGCGGCCGTGATGCCCGCCCTGTCCTGGGCTTCGGCCGTGCTCGCCCCGAGGTGGGGCGTTACCACCACGTTGGGGAGCGTGAAGATCGGGGAGTCCGTCGTCGGCTCCTCGGCGAATACGTCGAGCGCGGCACCAGCGATGGTGCCCTCTTTGAGGGCGTTGTAAAGGGCCGTCTCGTCGACGATGCCGCCTCTGGCCACGTTGATCAGGTACGCGGTCGGCTTCATCTTAGCCAGGGCGTCCTCGTTCACGAGTCCCATCGTCTGCGGAGTGCGCGGGACGTGTAGCGAGACGAAATCGGCCCGCTCGAAGACCTCGTCTGTGGTCTCGGCCCGCCCGACGTTCATCGAGCGCATCCTGTCCTCGGAGACGTAGGGATCATAGGCGAGGACCTTCATCCCCATACCAAGAGCGCCGCGCGCCACGATGGCGCCGACGTGACCGAGCCCGATCAGACCTATTGTCTTCTCCGAGATCTCGACACCCTTGAGATCGCTCCGCTTCCACTCCCCGCCCCGCAAGGAAGAATCCGCGGCGGGGATGCGCCGCGCCGCAGCGAGCATGAGCCCCAACGTGTGCTCGGCCGCGGCGACCGTGTTGCTCTCAGGGGCGTTGGCGACGATGATGCCGCGCTTGGTGGCGGCCTCTATATCTATGTTGTCTACGCCGATGCCGGCGCGTCCGATGGCCTTGAGGTTCCCGGCCCTCTCTATTACCTCGGAAGTGACTTTCGTGGCGCTGCGGATGATAAGGCCGTCGTAATCCCCGATCGTCTGGAGCAACTCCTCCGGGCTGAGGTCGAGGAGTACGTCCACCTCGAAATCTCGACTTAGTAGCTCTATGCCTGGGTCGGCGAGCTTCTCGGGGACGAGGACCTTCAAGCCCTCACCCCGCTCTTCGAGAAGACCCTCTGGGCCGCGCCGACGCCCTTGCCGAGCTCGACGGGATAGTCGAGAGACTCGAGCGCGAGCTCAGTGGCCGCTATCGTGGCGATGATATCGAAGGCGTCGAAGTAGCCGCAGTGTCCGATGCGGAAGATCCTGCCCGCCAACGCACCCTGCCCGCCGGCGACCTGTATCCCGTGCTCGCGGAAGACCATACGCACGAGCTGCTTGCCGTC
>JBPCIR010000136.1:0-7219 GCA_051006095.1 Rubrobacter sp.
GCTGAAGGGCTGAAATGCGCGAGTATAGGAAGGGTTGAGACCCTTCCTATACTCGCCGTGAGGCTGGTCCTTTTGCCAATGTATGCTACTATTTGATCCGTCTAAAGGCCTTTGAAGTTCGTAGAACCTCCGGAGGATAATGAAGAGTTACATGGCGCGGCCCCTCGAGGTCGAGCGTAAGTGGTATGTCGTTGACGCGGAGGGGAAGCACCTCGGGCGTCTGGCGACCGAGATCGTGCGCGTATTGCGCGGTAAGAACAAGCCGCAGTACACGCCGCACGTCGATGTCGGCGACTTCGTCGTGGTGGTGAACGCGGATAGGGTGGTCGTCACTGGCAGGAAGGCCGAGCAGAGGGTCTACAGGCGGCACTCTGGCTATCCTGGCGGCATGAAAGAGACCAGCTACGAGCAGATGCTCGCGCGCAAGCCGACCGAGATCCTGCGCAAGGCCGTCTACGGGATGATGCCGAAGACCCGCCTCGCCCGTAAGCAGTTCAAGAAGTTGAAGATCTACGCGGGCCCCGAGCACCCACACGCTGCTCAGGACCCGCAGAGGCTCGAGGTGAAGTAAATGACAGAGGCTCTATACATCGGGACGGGACGGCGCAAGACCGCCGTCGCAAGGGTAAGGGTACTCCCTGGCGAAGGTACGATCACCGTCAACGGCCGCGACGTGGACGAGTACTTCCCGCGTCCCGCCTACCGCACTGTGGTGCGCTCGCCACTCGAGCTCCTCGGTTCGGCCGGTCGCTACGAGGTCATCGCCAAGATCGAAGGCGGCGGTCCAACGGGGCAGGCGGAGGCCTTGCGCCACGGTATAGCGCGGGCGCTCGCCGAAGAATCGCAGGAGGCCCGTAGCGAGCTGAAGGCCGCCGGGATGCTCACCCGCGACTCCAGGGCAGTCGAGCGTAAGAAGTACGGCCTCAAGAAGGCCCGCAAGCGCCCGCAGTTCTCCAAGCGCTAGAGCCACAAGATCAGGTTCGCGTCGGGCTCCTTTCGCGCGCCGAAAGGGGCCCGTTCTACGTCGAGAGGGAGGCCGCCTGAAGAGAGGAACCTTAACGTTCGGCACCGATGGGGTGCGCGGGGTCGCCAACAAGGGTCTCCTGCCTGAGGACGCTCTGGGTCTCGGTCTCGCCGCCTCCCGTGCCTTTGGGGGCAGGATCCTCATCGGACGCGACACGCGCCTCTCCGGAGAGATGCTAGCCCGCGCCCTGTCCGCCGGCGCAGCGAGCGGCGGCGCCGACGTCCTCGACCTCGGTGTCCTGCCAACGCCTGGCGTCGCGGCCCTCGCGCCGGGCCTGGGGGCTGCGGCCGCCGGCGTCGTGAGCGCCTCCCACAATCCCTACCCCGACAACGGCATAAAGTTCTTCTCAGGAGAAGGCCGCAAGCTCTCACCCGGGAAGGAGCGTGAGATAGAGGACCTGATCGCAGACGACATCCCGCGTCCGACCGGGAGCGGGATCGGAAGTGTCGAAGTGCTCGGAGACGCCGCGCAGACCTACGCGGAGTGGGTGCTCGGGCGGCTGCGTCCGGCGGCCGAGGGCGTCAAGGTGCTCCTCGACTGCGCCAACGGTGCGGCCTATGAGGCGGCGCCGCTTGTATTCGGGGAGGTAGGGGCCGATCTCACCCTTACCGGGACCGAGCCCACGGGCACGAACATAAACGATGGCTGCGGCTCGACGCACATTGAGGAGTTGGATGCTTCTGGGCAGGATGTAGCCTTCGCCTTCGACGGGGACGCAGACAGGGTGCTCGCGGTCGACGAGAAAGGGAACGTCGTCGACGGGGACAGGATCATCACCATCCTCGCCCGCGACAAGAAGGAGCGCGGAGTCCTGTCCGGCGAGGTCGTGGTCACGGTGATGAGCAACCTCGGCTTCTTCAAGGCCATGGAGGCGATGAAGATACCTTATGAGGTGACTGACGTTGGCGACAGGCACATCGCCGGGGCCATGGGTAGACTCGGGGCTTCGCTCGGCGGGGAGCAATCAGGGCATGTGATCCTCTCCGAGTACGTCACGACAGGAGACGGCATCGTTACGGCCCTCGCGCTCCTCGACGTGATGGTCCGCAGCGGCAGACCGCTCTCGGAGCTGGCCGCGGCGATGGAGGTGTATCCGCAGACACTCATCAACGTGAGCGTCGAGGAGCCGGGGGCCGCGAAGGCCGTAGCGGCCTCGGGGGCGGTCGGGCTGGCCGTCTCAGAGGCGGAGAAGAGGCTCGGAGATGATGGCCGCGTCCTTTTGAGGCCGAGCGGGACGGAGCCGGTTGTGCGGGTGATGGTCGAGCATACTGACGAGACGGTGTGCAGGGAGGTCTGCGAGGAGGTCTCGCGGGCCGTAGCCGACGCCGGAGAGGAGGGAAGTTGAGGTTTATAGGCTGCGCGCTGGCGTGGAGGCCTGGCGAGGCGCGGGAGAAGGTCTCGTGTCTGGTGGTGCTGGACGAGCGGGGGAGCATCATAGCCAACTCGTTCGCGGCGAACGCTGAGGATATAGCAGGCACGGTTGCGGGTTACGGCTCTGAGCGGCGGGGGACCCTCGTCGGCGTCGACGCGCCGCTCGCGGTCCCGAACGAGAGGGGGACGCGTAGGATCGAACGCATCCTATCGAAGGTGGCGCTCCCTGCCTACTCGGCGAGCCGCAGGATGTTCGGCGGCGAGCCTTACTCGGAGGAGTTGCTCTCCGAACTGGAGAAGGCCGGCGTAGAGTACACGGACTACCCTTTCCCGAGGGAGAGGGGCCAGAGCGTGGTAGTCGAGGTGGACTCGGCGGCGACGCTGAAGGTCCTCTCCCTGGAGCGCTCGGGTACTGCGGATAACGGCGACCTGGCGAAGCGGCTCCGCGCGATGGACGACCCCAAGTTCCGTAAAGGCAACAAAGAGAACAGGGCGGCGGATCTCAGGGGCGCGATCGAGGTACTCTGGGATACTCCTGGCCTCAGGCTCAGGACGGGCAACCTCGCCGCTGACATCTCCGCGCCCGAGAACGTGGACGTCTCCAAGCTCGACGTCTCCGCCTCGATGTCCCACGCGGAGCTCGACAGGACGGTCGGCCTTGTGGAAGGGATGCTCGCTGCCTACACGGTCCACCGCCACTGGAGGGGAAGGAATGGATCCATAGTAGTGGGGGCTGGGGATGAGGGATCCGTCCTGCTGCCGGCTAGGAACGCCCTGCGCGAGCGCCTGGCCGAAGAATGCAGCACCGCCGGTGTGCCCTACGTGTAGAACCGGGATCTGGCGTGTTTGCCGAATGTGCCTTACTCTGTAACGGAGCTACCCGGAAAGGATCAGGAAAGCGGTGAAGGTCGTTTCGTTGAACGTAGCCATGCCCCAGGCGCAGCGCTACGGACGAGAGTTGGTCAGAACTGCCGGGGCCAAGAGTCCGGTCCCGAACGCCTTGCTCCGTTCCCTCGGTTTCGACGGCGATGGACAGGCCGACCTGGTTAACCACGGCGGGGTGGACAAGGCTGTCTGCGTCTACCCGTTCGACCACTACGCGCACTGGGAGAGTGTGTTCGGACGCGCGCTCGAGCCCGGTGCTTTCTCCGAGAACCTGACCGTCGCGGGCGCCGTCGAGAGCGGGGTCTGCATCGGCGACGTGTTCGAGGTCGGGGAGGCGGTACTTCAGGTGAGCCAGCCGAGGACGCCATGCAGCAAGCTGGCCGGCAAGAACGGGCAGAGGCTGCTGACGAAGTGGGTCGGGCAGACGGGCTACACAGGGTTCTACATGCGAGTGTTGTCCGAGGGACTCGTGGGCGTAAACGACGCCTTCGAGCGTATCGAGAACCATCCCGACCAGATCGCCGTGGCTGACGTGAACGACATCGTCTTCGGGCGTTCGGAGGACGCCGCGTTGATCGAACGCCTCGCCAACCTCCCCGAGTTCGGCGGCGACGGGCGCGCCCTCTTCGCGGAGCGCCTGGAGCGTGTGGGCCGCAAGCGGGAGATGAGCCCCGAATGAGCCTCAAGGTACGCATCATCCCATGCCTCGACGTGGACGCGGGCCGCGTCGTGAAGGGGACGAACTTCACCAACCTCAGGGATGCAGGGGACCCGGTGGAGCTCGCGGCCCTCTACGACAGGGAGGGGGCGGATGAGATCGTCTTCTACGACATCACAGCCTCCCACGAACAGAGAAACACGGCCACAACGCTCGCCCGCCGCGCCGCCGAGGAAGTCTTCATACCATACACTATCGGCGGCGGCGTAAGAACGGCCGACGACATGCGAGCCATGCTGCGCGCAGGGGCCGACAAGGTCTCCATAAACAGCGCCGCCCTGGGGAACCCTGACCTCATCACCGAAGGAGCCGAACGCTTCGGGAGCCAGTGTGTCGTGTTGAGCGTAGACGTAAAGCGGCGCGGCTTTTCACCGGGCTGGGAGGTCTACCTGAACGGTGGGCGGGTGAACACGGGGATGGACGCCGTCGGGTGGCTCGTCGAGGGTGAGAGGCGGGGGGCAGGGGAGTTCGTGCTCAACAGCATGGACGCAGACGGAACGGAGAGTGGTTACGACCTCGACCTGATCTCAGCCGTCGCCGAGAAGACCACCCTCCCCATAGTCGCGTCCGGCGGAGCGGGAGGCCCGGAACACATGATGTCAGCCGTCAACGCGGGAGCGGGCGCGGTGCTCGCCGCGAGCATCTTCCACTTCGGCGAGTACAGCATAGCCGAGGTCAAGGAGCACATGATGCAATCAGGTATCCCGGTCCGGCTTGTGGAACCCGAGCGGGAGGCAAGAAATGGCAGGTAGAATGGCCCAGATCATCGCCCACCACAACTGGGTGTTCGTTCGGTTCGAAGAGCTGGCGGCGGAGTGACCCCGGCCATCGACAGGGTCGTGTTCGACGAGAACGGTCTCGTCCCCGTTATCGCCCAGGACGTGGCGACTGGCGACGTGCTTACGCTCGCGTACGCGAACCGCGAGGCCGTCGAGAAGACGCTCTCCAGCGGCGAGGCCCACTACTACTCGCGCTCGCGATCCGAGCTCTGGCGCAAGGGCGCGACTAGCGGCAACACGCAGAGGGTCGTCGAGGTGAGACTCGACTGCGACGCAGACGCACTACTCTACATGGTAGAGCCCCGCGGACCAGCATGCCATACAGGACACAAGAGCTGCTTCTTCACCACCCTGGCCGGTGACGGGGTGGGGATCGCGCCCGCAGGCTATCAGGAGGTCCCTTTCGGGACGATGGTCGAGCGGCTGGCTGGGACGATAGCGCAGCGTCACAGGGAGATGCCTGAGGGATCTTATACCGTCTCCCTGATCCAGAGCGGACCAGAGCGGCTGTCTCAGAAGGTGGGGGAGGAGGCGGTGGAGGTCATCGTGGCCGCGCTCTCTGACGAGAGGCTCACCGAGGAGGCGGCCGACCTCATCTACCACCTGCTCGTGCTGCTCGAGGAGCGGGGCGTCGGGGTAGAGGGCGTGGCGAAGGTACTGCATGACCGCCACGGCTAGCCCGAACCTCCTCCCTTCGCTCGGAGAGGCTCGCACTCTCGCCCGCACCTACGACGTGGTGCCGCTCTACGCCGAGTTCATAGGAGACCTCGAGACGCCGATCTCGGCGGTGCTCAGGTTCGCTGAGGAGGACATGGTGTTCCTGCTGGAGAGCGCGGAGTCGGCCGAGAGGTTCGGCCGCTACTCCTTCCTCGGCTTCGCTCCCAAACGCACGCTCTCCTACAGAGATGGCCTCTACACGGTCGTCGACGCCGATGGTGTGCGGGAGGTTCCCGCAGCGGACCCTTTCAGGGGCTTGGCCGAGATCCTCGGCAAAAAGAGCGTGGCCCCGCTCCCCAATCTCCCCGCGTTCGTTGGGGGCGCCGTAGGGTACTTCTCCTACGACGCCGTGCGTTATCTCGAAGATCTTCCCGACGCTCCCAAAGACGACCTCGACGTCCCCGAGGCCTACTTCGCCGTTACCGATACCCTGATCGTCTTCGACCACCTCAGGCACAAAGTGCTCATCGTCTCTCTAGTCGATGCAGCAGGCCTGCGCGACGTGGAGGGCGATGGCTTCTCCGCAGCATACAGGCGAGCCGCCGATGATATACGCAGGATCGCGGAGCGCCTCTCGGCACCGCTGGTGCGCCGGGCACCGGCCTTCGGTACCGGGGTCGAGATCTCCTCGAACTTCACCAGAGAGCGCTACGAGGAGGCCGTAGAGAAGGCGAAAGAGTACATCAGGGCCGGGGACGCGTTCCAGATCGTCCCTTCCCAGCGCTTCGCCGCGGAGATAGGGGACCTCGACCCCCTCCTCCTCTACCGCGGCCTGCGCACGGTCAACCCATCCCCCTACATGACCTACCTCAAGCTCGGCGGCCTCTCCCTCGTCGGCGCATCCCCCGAGCCCCTTGTGCGGGTCGAAGGTAGACGCGTGATGACCCGTCCTGTAGCCGGGACTCGTGGACGCGGCGGCACATTGGAAGAAGACGCAGCCCTGGCCGAAGAGCTGCTCGCCGACGAGAAAGAGCGGGCCGAGCACGTCATGCTCGTGGACCTCGGGCGCAACGACCTCGGGCGCGTCAGCGAAGTCGGCTCGGTCGGGTTGGAGAGCTTTATGGAGATAGAGCGCTACTCGCACGTGATGCACATCGTCTCTACCGTCGAGGGAGATCTGCGCGAGGACCTGACGGCCCTCGACGCCCTCGCGGCGGCTTTCCCCGCGGGGACCGTCTCTGGCGCGCCGAAGGTAAGGGCCATGGAGATCATCGACGAGCTCGAGAGCACCCGCCGCGGACCCTACGCGGGCGCCACGGGTTACTACGGCGTCGACGGCCGTCTCGACACCTGCATAACGCTCCGCACGGCACTCCTCAAAGACGGCGTCGCCTACTTCCAGGCAGGAGGAGGCATCGTCGCCGACTCCGTCCCGTCCCTGGAGTACGAGGAGACCCGTAACAAGGCACGCGCGATGGAGCAAGCGCTCGAGGTCGCCCGCACCCGCGAGATGTGGCTGTAAGCGGCACGCCTGCGGCGTGCCGCTTACAGCCCCCCTTCAGCATTTCAGCTAGTCAGCTTTTTGTTTTGGCTGAAATGCTGAGAGCCGCGAAGCGGCGTGCTGAAATGCTGACCAGCGCGGAATACAGAAGGGGCAACCCTTCCGCATTCCGCTGTCAGGCACTCGTTCCGCTATACTTTCTCCGCCATGTTGGGGATTTTTCTCGTGCTGTTCGGCTATATTCTCGGCTCCGTGCCGACCGGGTACCTGGTCGGGCGGGCCCT
>JBPCIR010000137.1:0-7030 GCA_051006095.1 Rubrobacter sp.
CCGGCTGGACCGATCAGATGTTGGAGGCCGTCGCGGCCGTGGCCTCGCGCGAATACGTTCCCAGGCTGTTCGAGGCTGGCAACACCGACTTCCAGTTCACCCGCGGCTTGCTCGGCGTCTCGATGTAGTCGTTAGCGTGCCAGCCAGCCGCCGTCTACGGGCAGGACCGTGCAGTGGACGTAATCCGCGGCATCGGAGGCGAGGAAGACCGCGGCGCCCTTGAGGTCCTCGGGCTCGCCGAAACGCCCGGCGGGGAGGCGGACGAGCAAGGCCTCGGACCTCTCGGCGTCCTCGCGCAGAGCGCTCGTCAGCTCTGTGGTGAAGTAGCTCGGGGCGATGGCGTTGACGTTGATCCCTAGAGGCGCCCACTCGTTGGCGAGGGCGCGGGTAAGGTTGGCGATGCCAGCCTTGGACGCGGAGTAGGAGGGTACGATCATGCCGCCTTCGTAGGAGAGGACCGAGGCGGTGTTGACGATCTTACCTCCCTTGTCCTCTCCGACGAAGTGTTTGGCTGCGGCCTGGGAGAGGTAGAACGCGGCGCTCAAATTGATCTTTATGACGCTCTCCCAATCGTCCTCGCCGAACTCCAGGGCCGGGGCGCGGCGGATGATGCCTGCGTTGTTGACCAGGATGTCGAGGCGCCCGAGCGAGCTTACGCATTCCTCCACGACATCGGCGGCGAGGCTCGCGTCAGCCTCTAGCAGGTCGACGTTCATGGCGTGGAAGTTGCGGCCCTCGTTCTGGATCAGGTCTCCGGTTTCGTCTACGGACACGATGTCCAGAGCGACTACGTCGGCGCCGGCTTCGGCGAGGCCTGAGGCGATGCCCTGCCCGAGACCGCGCGCCGCCCCTGTTACCAGTGCGACCTTGCCGTCGAGGCTGAAGTCGTCGAGGACGCCCATTAGTAGCGGAGGTCCCTGTGTTCGATGCCCTGCTCGTCGCAGAACCTCAGGTAGCGCTCCAGCTTGGAGAAGACGTCGTCCTGGTAGATCAGGTCGTCGTTTTCGTCTATGTACTGGACCGTACCTTCGAGGATGAAGAGGGTCTGCATCTCATCCACACCCTCGTCTACTACGAGCGTGTGGATATCGCCCGGCGGCTCGTAGACCAGCGTGCCAGGCCTCGCGACCCAGTCGCGCTCCAGGTAGTGCCAGGAGCCTTTTATGCAGAAGCCCATTACCTGCCCGCCCGTGTGGCGGTGGCGGTTGACCTTGCCCGAGCCCTCGACCTTGAGGATGTTGATCCAACGCCCCGTCGCAAGGTCGAACCTCAAGGGCTTGAACCAGACCCTATCGCCCTGCGGCACCCACGGCAACTCGTCGCTCTGTATGGCCTGATCGGGGAGCCCAAGATCTTCGATGATCCGCTCCGTCTGCTCCTGCGTCATAGACTTCTCCTTCACTTTGTGGCGTTAGAGTCCTCCCTGACAGACTCGATATGCTTCGCCCTGCTCGGTACCCTCCCTACCGCCTGAGGTAGAGGACGGCGTCGAGAGCGCCGCTGATCTTATGGATCTCCGGTATGGCCTCCCGGTCGAGTGTCGTCACGTCGGGCCAGTTGACCTCGACGAGGTTGCCAGCGGGGTCACGCAGGTACATCTGGACGGCCCCGTCGGGCAACTCCCTCACGGTCGAGTAGCTTCCTTCGTCCCTCACGCCAAGCTCCTCAGCCCTCTCGTACGCGGCCTCGAAGTCGTCCACGTCGAGCGCGAAGTGATGCCTGGCCGGCGCGGGGTCTTCGTCCAGGAAGAGGTGAAGTTGCAAGTCTCCTACACGCAGCCAGCGCACGGGCGCTGAGAAGTCGGGCGAGGGGACTTCTTCCATCCCGAAGAAGTCCCTATAGAAGCGGACCGACTCCTCCAGATCGGTGGCGCTGACGCTGACGTGGGTGAATCCTTTCGCCCGCATGCTGGCGCCCCCTAAAGCGGCATCATGGAGACGGTCTTCCACGACGAGTAGAAGTCCAGGGCCGCCGGCCCCTGCTCCCGCCCGCCGACGCCAGACTCCTTGTTGCCGCCGAAAGGCACCTGGAACTCGAGGCCGGCCGTAGGCAGGTTGACGTTCACGAGACCCGTCTCCGAGCGGGCGCTGAACTCGTGGGCGTAGCGCAGAGACTTCGTCGCTATCCCCGCGGTCAGACCGTAGCGGGTGTCGTTGGCGAGCCCGACGGCATCGTCGAAGTCGCTGGCCCTTATGACCGCGAGGACGGGACCGAAGATCTCCTCTTGCGCGGTCTCCGAGCTATTATCCACGTCAGCGACGATGGCAGGGGCGATGTAGTAACCATCGTCCTCGGAACCCGTGGCGCCGCCCTCCAGGACGACACGCCCTTCGTTCCTGGCCGTCTCCAGAGCTTCGAGAATACCGTCGTACTGGCTCTTGTTGACGACGGGTCCTATGTCCGTATCCTCCTCGAGTGGGTCTCCGACCTTCATGGCCTCGGTCGATCTCTTGAGTTCTTCGATGAACTCGTCGTAGACCTCCTCGACGACGATGGCCCGGCTCGAGGCCGTGCACTTCTCGCCGGCGTAGCCGAAGGCGCCGAAGGAGACCTTGGCCGCCGCGTCTGAGAGGTCGGCGTCCTCCATCACGACGTAAGGGTTCTTGCCACCCATCTCCAGCTGGACCTTCTTGCCCGTGGCCCGGCCCTGTATGCCGAGGCCAACGCTCGTCGAGCCCGTGAACGAGATGCCCTTGACGCGCGGGTCGGTAACGAGCGCATCCCCGACCGCTCCACCGGGACCCGTTACCATGTTCAGGACCCCGTCCGGCAAGCCCGCCTCAGCGAGTATCCGGACGAGGGCCGCCGCGTTCAGGGAGGCGTTGCTCGCTGGCTTCATTACGATGGTGTTGCCGCAGATCAGGGCCGGCGCCATCTTCCACGACGGTATCGCCAGCGGGAAGTTCCACGGTGTTATGAGGCCGACTACCCCGAGGGGCTCCCTCATGGAAGTGTGGCTCACGCCTGGCCGCGCGGAAGGCGGGGCTATGCCATGCATGCGCCAGCCTTCGGAGCCGTAGTAGCGGAAGATGCTCGCCGCACGTCCCACCTCCATGCGGGCTTCCTTCATCGGCTTGCCGGCCTCGAGCGCCATGAGCCGCGCCAGCTCGTCCTCGCGCGACTCGATAATGTTCGCAGCCTCCATCAGGATTGCCCCGCGGGCAGCGGGCAGCGTGTCCTTCCAATCGGGCAGGGCTCCGGCCGCGGCCCCTATCGCCCGCTCCGTCTCTGCCTTGTCCGATCTGGGGGTGCTCCCGAGTACCTCGGAGGGGTTCGATGGGTTCACTATCTCCGAGGTCTCACCAGAGTCCGCGGGGACCCATTCACCGCCGATGAAGTTCATAGATTCTATCTGCGATTCGATCAAGATCTTCCTCCTAAGAATTACGCCTGTTCTCTCTCTACCCGATCCTCGCCCGTTCTATGAGCCGTCCTACGCGACCTCGTTCTCCAGGACGAGACCTCCGACCGAGATCCGGACAAGGTCTCCAGGCTCTAGCGTGAAATCGTCTTCTGGCACTATCCCCGTTCCGGTCATCAGGAAGGCCCCGCCGGGGAAAGCGAGCTCCTCGCCCAGATAGGCCGCAAGCTCCTCGGGGAGGCGCTTCATCTGCGAGGTATCTATCTCGTCCCCGAAGACGCGGTCATCACCGCGCCTGATGCTCATGGTGATGCTTAGATCCCGCATCGCGTCAGGGTCCGAGAGAACGATGCCTGGCCCTAGAGAGCAAGAACCATCGTAGACTTTTGCCTGCGGGAGATACAGCGGGTTCTCGCCCTCTATGTCCCGTGAGGAGACATCGTTGCCAGCAGTGTAGCCGACGACCTCCATCGCGCTGTTGACGACCAGTACGAGCTCGGGCTCGGGCACGTTCCAACTGCTGTCCTGGCGGACGCGCACCCTGTCCCCGTGGCCAATGACCCGCCACCCCAGAGCCTTGAAGAAGAGCTCGGGCCGCTCGGCATCGTAGACCCTCTCGTAAGCATCGGCGTCGGTCGACTCCAGCTCGCGGGCATCCCTGCTGCGAAGGTAGGTAACCCCGCTAGCCCAGACCTCGTGTCCATGCTCAACAGGAGGCAGGGAAGGGTCTCCAGCCGCCTCCCCTGGAGCCTGCCCTTCGAGAAAACCTCCAACGTCCGCGGCCGGAACTTCGAGTAGCCGGTCCAGCGTAAAATCTTGCGGGAGGTAGTGTCCGTCCAGCGCCCAGCGGGGACCTGTAGCGGCCCTGTGGCGGGAGAGGTACATGGTATCGGGGCCTCCTTCCTTGATACGTACAAGCTACCATGATCGGGGCTCCGTTGCGCGAGTCTTCTGGGTGGTTGGTGAGGGGAGTGGCGCCTTGCGCCGCGAGCCCTACGTGACCCTCTAGTCGTCTGGATCTTTGACGAAGTAGAGTAGTTCGCCGGGACGGAGCAGCTTGTGCTGGCGCATCGGGTTAAGGCCGTAGAGGTAGCTGACGAAGTGTCCTGGGTCAGACGTGTTGCCTTCGATCAGGTCGTAGTGCGTGGGTACGATCAGACCGATATCGAGTGTCTCGGTAAGCTCGGCCGTCTCGCGGAAATCAGTGTTGCCTATAAGGCCCCTCTCTGTCCTGAAGTAGTCGCGGCCGTTGATCGGCACGAAGGCGACGTCTATGTCCCAGGCTGCGAGGGTTTCGATCAGGCCGTCGTAGACGACGGTGTCGCCGGCGTGGTAGACGGTAACTCCGTTCCACTCGATCACGTACCCCAGATAAGGATAGCCACGCTCGGGGTCGCGCTCCAACTCCGTGTGGGACGAAGGGATGGCCGTGACCCTGGCCCCCGAGACTTCCACAGGCTCCCCGACCTCGGGAACGACGATGCGATCCTCTTCCAGCCCCGCCTCGATGAGCGTATCGCTGCTAGTGAAAGGCGCGACGAAGCGTGCCTCGGGCGATGCCTCGGAGAGCGGCAGCACTGTGTCTGGGTCGGTATGGTCGATGTGGACGTGGGTCAGCAGTACCGCCGAGGCATTGGTGACCTCGGCAGGGGCGAGCGGTGGGGGGAAAGTGCGCGGCAGGCTGCCGCCTTCGCCGTCGGAGTCGGTGAGGTAAGGGTCGACGTATATGACGCCTGTAGGGCCCTTGATCGCCACCCCCACCTGCCCGAGCCCCCAGAATGCTAGCGACCGTTCTCCTACCTCCATCGCGTCGATCCTGCCGATCAGGTCGATCCCGACCACCTCCCCTTCTCGAATCTTGGTCGCCGGAACTCTCCTCGAACCAGCCTCGATGGCGACCAGATTAGCACAAGCAGAGTCGCCCCCCAGGAGAGATAATGCCAGGGCAAGAGGAGAGGCGAAGCAGAGGGCACAGTTGGCAGAGAACCTCGACGTGATCACGACAGGCGAGACGATGGTCCTCGGCGTTCCGCTGCGGCCAGGGCGTCTGCGCCACGCCGGTAGCCTGGAGCTCAAGATCGGGGGCGCCGAGTCGAACCTCGCGATCGCCCTCTCCCGCCTCGGTCTCTCCGCCGGATGGGCCGGCTACCTCGGCGACGACGAGCCTGGCCAACTCGTACTCGACCACATCCGCGCCGAAGGGGTGGACACTTCACAGGTGCGCAGGATAAAGGAGCGTCCGACCGGACTGTACCTTCGGGAGCAGGTAGGCACGGACGTCCGGGTCTACTACTACCGTCTAGGATCTGCCGCCTCGACCATGCAAGGAGGAGCCTTCGACGCCGGCTACCTGGGGGGTGCGAAGTTCGTGCACCTTACGGGCATCACGCCGGCCCTCTCGGAAGACTGCCGCGCTTTTGTCCTGCAGGCCGCCAGGGAGGCTCGCGCGTCGGGGGCGCGCGTCAGCTTCGACGTCAACTACCGCTCGAAGCTGTGGGGGCCGGAGGAGGCGCGAGAGTTCGTCGAGGAGATCCTGCCCCACGTCTACCTGCTCCTCGCCGGGGACGAGGAGACGAGGGCGCTCTGGGGCAGCGACGACGAGTCCCTGGTGCGGGATCTGGCGCGCAAAGGACCGAAAGAGGTGGTTCTCAAGACGGGCAGCGCGGGAAGCCTGGCCCTGGTCGATGGCGAAGTCCTGGAGCACCCAGCTTTCACGGTCGCAGAAGTCGATCCCGTGGGGGCCGGAGACGCCTTCGCCGCCGGATACCTGGCCGGCCATCTTTGGAACTTGTCCGCAGATGACCGTCTGCGCGTGGCGAACGCGATGGGCGCCCTCAGCGTCGCTACCCTCGGCGACTACGAGGGCCTGCCCGACAGGGACGAGCTGAGGGCTTTTCTCGAAGGTGAGAGGTCTCTGGGGAGGTGAGCCGGGCGGGGAATGGTAACTCGATGACCCTACGGGAGGTGCAGAGATGCAAGAGATAGAAGGCGTTTACGTCGCCAACGTGACACCGTTCAGGGATGACGACTCCCTCACAGTGGATGATGAGGCGTACCTGAACCACGTCTCCTGGCTGGCCGAGATGGGCGTGCGGGGCATCGTGCCCTTCGGCACCAACGGCGAGGGACCTTCGGTGACGCTCGGCGAGAAGCTGCGGGTTCTCGATGAGTTGTTCGGGCGTGGGTTTCCGATCCGGATCATCCCAGCCGTCATGCAGAACAACTTGCCCGAGACCATCGAGCTGCTGCGCGCCCTGGAGGACTATCCTGCTACCGCCGTACTGATCCTACCGCCGTACTACTTCAAACCCGTCGAGCCAGAAGGTATGGTGCGCTTCTACGAGTCCGCGCTAGGTGCGACGGGCCACACCGCCATCGTCTACCACATCCCCAAGTACGCCGTCCCTATTCCCGAACGGGTCGTGAGAGAACTCCCCGTCTGGGGCGTCAAGGACTCTGGCGGGGAGGAAGGCTACGCCGAGGCCGTTCTCGAAGCCGGCAAGGGCGTGCTCCTGGGCACTGAGGACGACCTTTGGCGGAGACTCGATACGGGGGCCCAGGGCGTTATCTCCGCCCTGGCCAACTTTATCCCCGAAGAGGTGCTCGAACTGTACGAAAAGCACGGGGAAGGCGACGAGGCCGGAGGCACAGCCCTCTCCGAGAAGCTCC
>JBPCIR010000138.1:0-8771 GCA_051006095.1 Rubrobacter sp.
GGTACAGCCTGGCCCACACTCCAAGGGCTACCGTGCACACGCTGATAAGCAGCATCGCGCGGTAGGCCCACGACCTATCGTGGCTCAACAAGGACTTCACAAGACGCACGTTACTAGGTTTCGCGAAGGTTTGTAAAGCGGGGGCAGAGATTCATGTGACGCGCCGCAAGGGGTGAAAAGTAACCGTGCTCATCGGCGCGCTCCTTGCAACCACGTGGCGCAACGTTCGTATCCTCATACGCGGTGACGGCATCACGATTCGGAGAGGAGCAGAGCGCTATGCACATCGCTGTCGCGGGGCCAGCAGATCTGGATTACCTGGTGGCTGAGGATCGTCACCTTCCACGCGGCGTCCTTGAGCAAAAAGTCCAGAGGCGCGAGATACTCCTGTTGTGGCACGAAAATCGGCGAGCAGGAGCCCTGCGCTACGGGTACTTCTGGGACGAGATCCCTTTCATGAACCTGCTCTGGATCAATGAAGGGTTGAGGGGCACAGGCCTGGGCACCGGGCTGATCTCGTTCTGGGAAGAGCAGATGCGCGAGTCGGGCTACGAGATGGTGATGACTTCGTCGCTCTCCAACGAGCGAGCGCAGCACCTCTGCCGCAGGCTCGGCTACAAGGATTGCGGCTCGTTGCTGATGCCAGAGGAACCGCTGGAGATCCTGTTCTGCAAGAGGCTTACCTGATGAGGAGTGGTGGAAGGGATGCCCTCGGCGCCGAACTGCTCGGCCAGGTGGAAGAGCAAACCCCGCTCGGCGCATTCGAGGTGCTCCATTAGAGCTCCCCACCGAGCGCGGCTTGCTTTGTACGGCACAGAGCCGTACAATTGGGAGAATCGGTCTACGATCTGAGGAGTGAGAGCGATGGCTAGCAAGTCACGAAGCGGCAGGCTCGAGTTGCGCGTCGCGCCGGATGAGAAAGAGGTTATCGACCGGGCGGCGGCGCTCAGTGGGAGCAACACGACGGATTTCGTTCGGAGCACGATGCTCGCTGCTTCGCGGGAGGCGATCCGGGCGCACGAGGTTATAGAGTTGACGACCGAAGGCAGCCGTATCTTCGTCGAGGCGCTCATGGATCCCTCGGAGCCGAACGAGAACCTGCGCGACCTGGCGAGGGGGTTCGGCGAGATTCCTGCTCCCTGATCCTTGGACGAGCGTTACAGGTTCGAGTCGCTCGGAGGGCGACATCTCAGGCTCCGGGCGGCTTTCTCTTGCGGCGAGGATGCCCTGGACCGGTATTTGCGCGAGCGGGCGCGCCGGGAGATGGAGCAGCGGGTCGCTGCGGTCAGGGTCCTCTACGATAGCGAAGAAGACCGGCTCGCCGGCTACTACACGCTGAGTGCCATAGCAGTCGAGCGCACCGACCTCCCTCACGAGATCACGCATCGCGTCGCGAAGTACCGTGTCTACCCAGCCACCCTGATCGGCAGGCTAGCCGTAGACCAGAGGTACCAAGGCGAGCGGCTTGGAGGTCGGCTGCTCCTGCATGCCCTCGACCGCGCGCTCGCCACCTCGCGCGATGTCGCCTCCGTGGCCGTCATCACCGACGCCAAGGGCGAGGAGGCGCAATCCTTCTACGAGCATTACGGTTTCCAACGGCTCCCAACAGAACCCTACGGTCGCCGTCTCTTTTTGCCGATGGGAACCGTCGAAAGGTTGTTTACGGGACGATAAGCGTAGCCTCAAGACCTCCCGTCGATCGGGAGAGTGCTTCGAGCTGTTCTGGTGATGCTACCCTCCTGCGGCCGGCGCTCGGGCTCGCGCAAGCTTGACCCGACCGGCAAGGGAGCTCCTCCCGACGAGTAAGACCACGTTCCCAAAAACGTGGCGCAGCACGCCGGTAGTTCGGCGCTTACCATAGTAGGGGATGAGCGGCGACCAGACAGGCCAGTCGACCTCGGTCTACTCTTTCGGGGAAACGGACCTGGCGGCCGAACGCCTCCGGGTTGTCTCTGAGGTCTTCGATCCGACCAGCGAGGCTTTCGTCTCCGAAAGCGTGCGAGTCCGTCCACGGCTGGCTCTCGACCTGGGGTGCGGCCCCGGCTTTACCACGCGGCTTCTCTCTCGCATAACGAGACCGGAGAGGACCGTAGGCATGGACCGTTCGGAAGCCTTCTTGCGCCGGGCGAGAGCGAGCTCCGCCGGGAGAGAGGACTATGTCGCCGCTGATGTTACGGCGGTGCCTCTGCGGATAGCGGGCATCGGCGAGCGGCCGGATCTGATCTACGCCCGGTTCCTCGCACCTCATCTTCCACAGCCGGAGCAGGCGATCTCCGAGTGGGCTAAAGAGCTCGAAGCAGGCGGTCTCTTGCTCGTCGAAGAGGTGGACAGCATAAGCACGGAGGTTGCGGCGTTCGACGAGTACCTGAAGATAGTCTCGGAGGTACTTGCCCAACACGGCAATGAGCTGTTCGTCGGCGCCCGTCTCGCTACTACCCGACGGGACGATGACCTGCGGATAGAAGTCAATCGCGCAGCGGAGGTGCTCCCGAGTACCGGACAAGCCGCGAGGATGTTCTCTATGAACTTGCCCAACTGGCGTCACGACCCTTACGTGGATGCTACATATCCTCCGGACAAGTTGACGTGGTTGGCCGCCGAGCTAGATGGACTCACCCACGTTGCGCAGACGGGACAGATCGTCTGGCAGATGCGCCAGATCTCTTTGCGCCGCCATCCAGCGTAGGAACCGAAACGTCTAGTGCCGCATCTATTTCCCGCGGAGGCAGCTCAAGGACCCACGAACTCAGGACGCATGGCTGGAGCAACCTTGGCAGTGTTTCGTGGCTGGGGAGCGACCAGGGGGACGCTACTCCCGGGCACTGGACAAGGCCCCGCACGGCGGGAACACGGCGAGGCTAACGGGCGCCAGGCCGCGTAGGTCTCCGCGAGCTCCTCGTACGCCCGTCGGGCCAACGGCTCGGTGTGTCCTTCTTCGGTCATCGCCAGGCGTATGGTAACGCGTCCTCGAAGCCGGTTCGACGGGACGTCCGGAGAGTGCGCCGGACGTCCCCGTATGGCATCCTTCTCTGCCCACGGCGCCGAGACGAGGGTGCGAGGAGCAGACTCAGGAGGGGGTGCGTCGAGTCGACCAACGACCGGGGTCAACCGAGGCTGTCGTGCGGATGCCCTCGGCAAGAGCTCCACCAGGAGATCCGCCCGCTGGCGCTATTCGGCTCCTCGGTGGCACCGTGAAGTGGCTGGTCTGGGACTTCGACGGCACGCTGGCCTACAGGGTCGGCCAGTGGCCAGCCTGGACCCAGGCGCTCCTCGAGGTCCTCGACCCAAAGTCCCCAGGACACGGTGTCGACCCTGAGCTCATCCGTCCCTTCTTGCGGACGGGCTTCCCCTGGCACTCGCCGGAGGTCCACCACCCGCACCTCGCCTCCGCAGACGCCTGGTGGGGCGCGCTCGAGCCCCGCTTCGCGGATGCCTTCCGGGCGGCTGGCGCCGACAAGGCCAGGGCGAGTGAGATGGCCAGGGCCGTCCGCGGCGCGTACCTCGACCCGGAGCGTTGGCGGCTCTACGAGGACGCTATCCCTGCCCTGGAGGGGTTGACTTCCTCGGGTTGGAAGCACGCGCTGCTGACCAACCACGTCCCCGAACTGCCCGAGATCGTCGGCCGCCTGGGCCTGGGTCGCCACGTGGAGCGGATCTTCAACTCCGCCCAGACCGGCTACGAGAAGCCGCACCCGGAAGCGTTCCGCGGCGTACTCGAGGACCTCCCCGATGCCGGTGCGATCTGGATGGTCGGCGATAACGCCGAAGCCGATGTCACCGGGGCGAAAGCCATGGGCATACCCGCCATCCTAGTACGCAGGCGGCGCGAAGGCGTCGAGCCCTACTGCGAGAACCTGGGCGAGATCGCGGCGATCGTCGACGGGTAGGCTAGACGCCGCCCCCGACGGGGCGCGCTACGGAACCGAAAGGTGCGACGGTCTGTTGTGCCTGCTACCCGAAGTCGAAGTCGGCGAAGCGGCCGTCCTTCACTCGAATCGGTACCGCAGTGCTTCGGCGACGGCGTTGTAGCCGATCCGGCGGTACACCGAGTTGGAGGTCGGATTACCAAGGTCGGTGTAGAGGATGCAGCCGTACCCCTCGTTACGCATACGTCGCGAGAGATCGCCGACGCACACTCCGGCGTAGCCGCGATTGCGTCTGTCCGGCGGCGTGTAAACGGCCTGCACGCGGACGACACCTTCCACAGGCTCCGAGTTGGCCGCCATAGACACGGGCTCGCCGTCTTCCCACAACCAGAAGAGCCCGGCTGCCAGCCGCCGCTCGACTACGGGTTCGTGGCCTCTTACTTCCTGACCGACATCGGCGTAAAAGCCACGCATCCAGGCGACGACGAGGTCGCGGTCGTTGGGAGACGCCTTGCGAAGGCGACCGCTGATCACCTTTCTTTCCGGCAGCTGGGCAAACTCGTAGATGCGTTGACCTTCGACGGGGAATGCCGCACAACCCTGGCGCTCCGTCCACTGCCCGGCGAAGCGCGCTGCTGTCGCAGCCTCGCCGATCACGCCAGGGAGCGTGACACCAGCCTCCACGATCGCGTTCACTACCGCCGCGACCACTTCTGGCCTCATGGGGGTGAGGGTAGCAGCGAAGTCCAGTGGTGATTGGAAGGCCACGCCAGCAACAGTTTCGCCGCCTTTCGCCAGCCAGTATCGGCCGGGCTCGGAGTAAGCGAGACGCTCGTGAAGGAGCGTGAGGATGAGGTTGTGGAGTACAGGATCCGAAGCCAGGAAAGCTTCGGCTTCGGTAAGCACCCACTCGGGATCTTCGCCAAAGACGACTTCGATGGCCATGCCGAGATTGTTGCACACCGTCATTGCGATTCTCAATCGCGTTGTCGCTTCGTGAGCATTGCTCGATACGGATGGCAGTAGACTGACAGGACCTGCGAGGTTTAGCCTCCGTGCCCGCCGACCAGTACTCCCCGGTGCCTGGGAAGCCAACACGCGGCTCACGACGGAGGGAACTTGCCCGTGACGGGTTGCTAGCCTCGGGTCGCCGGGTACAAAGACCGACGACAGTGGGCAACGGACAGGAGGCTAACCGTGTTTCTCGAACACCGGGGCGAACGCCCGAAGGTCCACGACGGCGCCTACGTGGCGCCCAACGCCACCCTCTGCGGCGATGTGACCGTAGGCGAGAACTCCCGCGTCATGTTCGGGGCGATCCTCACCGCCGAGGGCGGCCCCGTGGATGTCGGCGCCAATTGCGTGGTGATGGAGAACGCGGTGGTGCGCGGCACCAAGCGACATCCCACGAGCATCGGGGACAATGCAGTGGTGGGGCCGGGGGCCCACCTGGTGGGCTGCCGGGTAGGAGACAACGCCTTCCTGGCCACGGGCGCAACGGTCTTCAACGGGGCTGTCATCGGCGCGGGCTCAGAGGTGCGCGTTAACGGGACCGTGCACCTGAAGTCGGCGCTGCCACCGGAGACGGTGGTGCCCATCGGTTGGGTGGCGGTGGGCGATCCGGCGGAGGTCCTGCCGCCCGGCGAACACGAGCGAATCTGGGAACTGCAGGAGCCCCTGGACTTCCCCGGCACTGTCTTCGGCGTGGAGCGCGGGCCTGCCGGGGAGATGATGCCCGAGATGCTGCGCCGCTACACCGACGCCCTGGGCGCGCACCGGGAGGACGCCGAGCTGCCGGAGCGGTGAAACGGGGCTTGGTTTGCACCCTTATTAGAAGCTCCAAGAGCCTCGCGGTACGCGACACGCTCTTTCTCCAGATTACCAAGATAGGTGACGTTTGCTGTCACCATTGTAGGTTAGGCTGAGCGCCAGATCATCCCACGACGAGTCATGGTGAGGGAGGGACAGCGCAGTGGAGATCAAAGAGAAAGTCGCTGTGGTTACTGGCGCAGGTTCCGGGATAGGGCGAGCGGTTGCCCAGCGATTCGCCCATGAGGGGGCGGCTGTCGTTATCGCAGATATGGACGAAGACGCTGGCTCCAGCGCTGTCAGTGAAATCCACTCCGAAGGAGGACAGGCGGCTTTCGTCTCTGTTGACGTGGCTTCCGAGACTGACGTGTCGAGGATGGTCGCCTTTACCGAAGAGGAGTTCGGTTCTCTGAATGTGCTGGTCAACAACGCTGGCGGCGTTACGGAGCCTTACTTCCCGGAGAGCGAGCCCGAACAATGGGGACACGCCATCGACCTCAACCTACGCGGCGTGATGTTGGGCATACACTTTGGTGTTCGCGCCATGCAAGAATACGGGGGCGGCGTGATCGTCAACATCTCATCCATGGGTGGGGTCGGTTTTGGGCCCTACGACAAGCCCGAGTATGGCGCGGCCAAAGCCGGGGTGGTGCGTCTCACCGCTTCACTGGCTACTCTCGAGGAGCAGATGGGCGTCCGCGTCAACTGCATCTGCCCGGGCTGGGTGGACACCCCGGCTTCCCGACGCGGCCGCAGCGAGATGACGCCTGAAGAGTACGAAAAGTTGGTCCCTCCTGTTTTGCTTCAGCCCGAGGAGATCGCCGAAGCCGTCGTGATGTTCGTCGAGGGCGACACGATGGCCGGGCGTGTGATGATCTGGCAAGAAGGAGAGCCATGGCAGATCGTGCCTCTCGATGCACCGTATTGAGAAACATCATCTCGAGAACTCCTTCACGAGCGCCGCCTGGGCACGGGATCCGCACGATGCCCTCAGCGGACGAGTTGGACGATACCAGCCACGCCTATGACGACGATGAACACGCGGAGCGCTACTGGGGGCAAGCGTCTTCCGACCTTTGCGCCGACCTGGCCGCCGGCGATCGCCCCGCCGGCGAGCAGCGCGACCACGAGCCAATCCACCCGAGCGATGACGACGAACATGAGCGCAGATGCCACGTTGTCCACGCCCTGGAGCACGTTCTTGAGCGCGTTCACTTGTTGGAGCGGCTCGGCCATAAGGACGGCCATGACCGCCAGCAGGATCACGCCCTGCCCCGCGCCGAAGTAGCCGCCGTAAACGCTGGTTGCGAAGACGGCCACGACCATGCTGCGGCTGCCCTGCGGAGGCGCGTTTTCCCGCCACGACTCCAGGCGACGGCCCAGCCAAGGCTCGGCCACAACGAGCACCAGCGCCACGGCGATGAGGACGGGCGCCGCCACGCGGAACACACCAGGGGGCAGCACCGCCAGCAGAACCGCCCCGCAGGCACCGCCCAGCAGCGCGGCCACGGAGAAGCGCACCACGCGGCTCATCGACCCGGAGAGCTCCTTGCGGTATCCCACCGCGCCGCTCACGGATCCCGGCGCGAGCCCGATGTTGTTGGCGACGTTGGCCGCCACGGGCGGCAGCCCCGCCCAAAGCAGGACCGGGAACGTGACGAGGGTGCCGGAGCCGACGACCGTGTTGATAATGCCGGCGCCCGTCCCGGCCAAGACGATCACCGCGCACTCGATCCACGTCATGGGCCCACCCTAGCAAACTTGGTCAGCAACAACGAAACGTGTGGCTTTAGCCGAACCTCGCATACCACTACCTGAGGTGGCAAAACCCGGCCAAGGGTTCCAGGGGAGACTCGGAACAACTTCCCTGCACCGTTCTCGTAGACCAATTGCCAACGGTAAGCTCTTGTCTCCGACTTATCGTTGTAGGTACGGACGAAAGGCTGCGTCCGTCGTAGAAACCAAGGTAGAGGAGTGAGCATGGACGAAGGGCAAGGCGTCGCATCGGGGGAGATCTCGGACGTTGGTGTACTGGATTTGACCGGCATGGGCTCGACGGAGGAGCTTGCCGGGATCGAGGTCATCAGGCGTGTGGGGGTCGTGCTGGTCCCCGAGCACCTGACGTCGAGGCTCGCCGCCGTCCCCATGGAGGAGGTAGGCGTGATGGTTCCCGTCCCGACCGGCGAGAACGTCAGGATGGTGACGGGCCAGATGAAGACCACGGGGGAGGCGCTGGCCCACCCGGGCACCGAGGAGGACGTGCTGGTCGTGGCCGGCCAGCTGCTTATCACCACGCCGGTCGAGCGCGTCGGCTACGCCGGGATGATCGTCGCCGGGCAAGTGTACGCTCCGGAGGGCAGCGAGGGCGCCCTGACCGCGGGCATCACCCGCCTGACGGGGCAGGTGTTCTACTACTCCGGGAAACCTAGGTTCTTCGTCGGCGAGGACCGCTTCGGACAGGGCTTCTTCGAGGCGCTCGACGGACCGTTGTCCCTGATACTCGTCGGCAACTTCGCCATCGAGCGTGGCGTGGTAGCCGAGCTCCTCAAGGAGAAGGTCGCCCAGATCCTCCTCGCCGGGAACCTCCGCGCTCCGGAGGAGCTCCTCCCGCTTGTCCAGGTGCTGGCGGTGGAGAAAGCGGGCACCATCTCCGCGCTCGAGGAAGGCGAGTAGGCCGGCGAGAGATAGGGCGCGTGCGCCGAGCGCGAGGACTATGGAGGGCTAGCGGAGGATGACAGAAGGGAGAAAACCGGTCGCTGACGATTCGGACCCGGTGGCGTGCTTCGATAGCATCTACGAGGCGAACAGCCGCGCGCTCCACGCCTACTTCCTCGGCAGGACGTCCGACCCCGAGGCGGCCCTGGACCTCTCGCAGGAGGCCTTCCTCCGGACCTGGCGAAACGTTTCCAAGCTCCGCGTGCTGTCGCCCGAACGCCGGCGCTACTGGCTCTACGCGGTCGCAAAGAACCTGGTCGCGGACAACCATCGCGGCCTCTCGCGGACAACCATCGCGGCCTCTCGTCTCGGCGGGCGGGCCAGCAACCGGCGTCCGCCCAGAAGCAATGGACCCGGGAGCGTGAGGCGGGCCCTCAAAGG
>JBPCIR010000139.1:0-11322 GCA_051006095.1 Rubrobacter sp.
ACTCGCCGCTCACGGAGCGGCCTTCCTCTTCCCACATCAGGCGCCTCAGCCACGAATAGCAGCGGCTCGTCATTGGCACGGGTTCGTCGGCTATCAGGGCGTGCGGCGCGCCGTGCTGGTCCACGAAAAGCTCCTGCACGTCCTCCAGGGCGTACCCGATGAGCCGGTCCGCCTGGTTGCGCCTCTCTTCCTTCTCCTCCGTCTTGCCCTCTGTCTCGCGAGTCCTCCGCTCCCAGCCCCACCACTTGCAAAGCAGTCCTACGATGCCGGGTGCGCACTTCTCTAGCGCCGGACCGCCCGTAACCTCTTCTCCAGCCTCCAGGTTCTCCGCGGTGTCTGGGACGATGCCCTCAAGGTCCCGGTGAGCTTCCCGCTTCTCTTTTTCACCGGGCCAGCCCTTAGCATCCCAGGCGGCCTTGAGGACCTTGAGGGTAAGGTCCTCTCCAAGACGCCCAGGACGGAGCAGGAAGCCAGCCACGGCAAGGGCGTAGTCGTGGCGTCCCCCGCCCTCCGTTCCTGTCCGGATCGGCGGCAGGTGGCGGGCTATCAGCACCGCAGTTGCCAACTCCCGCAATCGCCGGGTAAGCTCCGCGCCGTCGATCTCAGCCATCTTGAGGCCTGTCTCGGTGTGCCAGACGTACGCATCCCCGTCTGGATGCGTCGAAGGTGCCACCAGGGTCTGGCGTCCTGTGGAGCGCAACTCTACAAGCTTGTTGCCATCCGCACCCTTCCAGTCACAGCTCTCTATGCCGGGAGAAACGTACCACCAGTGTGAGTGCGGGCGGCCCTTGCGCCCACTGGTAAGCGTAGGCGCCAAGAAACGCCCGGCGATCTTCACCGCCTCATCGGCGTCCAGGTCGACGTCTACGCGGCCGCCGGAAGGCTCGCCGCACAGCAGGCCGACATTCTGGCCGTTGTTCCAGTAGGCGGGTATCTCCTCCTCAGTAATCCTCAGAGCTTCCCATCCACGACGCCCCGGATTTTTCTCGCCGGCGGGGATCGGGGCCGCGCCGCGGCGGATGAGGACGGCGGCGGCGCGGCGGCGCTCCTCCGTGTTCACAGACACAGACGGCCTTCCAGGTAGAGAACCTCTAGGCACTCCCGGACGGCGCGCACTTCGGCCTCGAGGTACTCGGCGAGCCGGGCCGGGTAGCCGGCCAAGGCGGGCCGCAGGCTCAATGCTTGGCGCACATCGCCGAGCAGGGAAGGAGGGTCATGTACAATTGGGGTGGGTGCCAGCATCTTGATCCTTTCTGGCATCTTCGGGGCGGCTTTGTCGAGGGGCCGCCTCATTTTCTCGGTGTTTCTTCAGGAGCAGCTCTACAGCATGAATGCAGGCATCCGGCTCGGAGCGATAACGCCGCTGTACGACGGGCTTATCCACCGTTCGCCTCGATCCGGCGTTTCCTCTCGCCGACGCCGAGACGCCGCAGCCGGCCTATGTCCTCCGGGGTGTAGTAGCGCCAACCGCCTTGAGTACGGCGGGCGGGCGGCAGAGATCCGAGCCTCTCACCAAACCTGAGCCAGCTAGGGCTTACGCCGAGTTGGTCTGCGGCCTGTCCAATCGTGAGTGTATGCTGCTTCTCAAGCATGCCCCCACGTTAAAGTTTGCTGATAAGTTTGTATAAACAGAAGTTTATGGGAACTGCTGTTTATACCCTTCTTGTAGGAGATACAGGTTCCTCATGAGCCGCGGCCCTAACACGGAAGCGTCCCGCCACACAGTGTCGTCGGGTGTCCAGCTGTCCTCTAGGAGCTCCCTTTCGCTTCGCGGCGTCAGCAAGTGCTTGTTGAGAGTCTTCGCGATGCGTGGCCGCCGCCGGCCCGGCGGGATCGCGTTGTTGCTTCTTTCGCCCAGCAGCCAGGCCACGCTCCCCATGACCGCTTTCTGCGAAGTATGGCGACCCCCCTCAGCAAGCGCGTAGGCATAGCCTGAAAACGTCTTCTTGTGGGTGGAACCCAGCAACGTGCCGTAGAAGCCTTTGACAAGCGTGGGCGGCGGGAATGAGTAAATGCGGCCAGCCGGGTAGGTCTTCAAGTATGGCGTCCTCCAAGCCGCCGGTTCTTTCATAGCGCGCACGGTAATGGTTAGGTTGGCGTCTTCTATGTCCCAGACCACAGAACCCCCACTGCTCTCGTCAAAGTGAATCCCATGATCCATCAAGAGCCTCTCGTAAACCTCAGCGAGCTCCTGCGGCTTTACGTCCCTTGAGTACACGCTTATATTCGCAGCCTTTGGTATGTGGCTACCCTCGCAATAGATAAGGCCCGTTGTGATGCGCGGGAGCCTCAGCAACGGGACCCCGTCCACAGTGGATAGGTGTTCCAACCCGCAGTAGTTTTCCGAGTCTATTCCCCACACATCTCTGCTCCACGCAAAAGCCAGGGTACCTAGGACAGCAGCTTCATCATGAACATTATTGTCGAGCAGGGTGTGGGCAGCCGTAAACAAGGCGTCGCACTGCCCGCAAACGTCGTCTCCCGCACGCCGACGCAGGCTCTGAAGATCCTCAGTGGGCCTGCCGCACGCATCACATGCGCCTGCAATATCCAAGTCCGCTATACTCCCCATGAGTTGTGGCGCGGGCTCTAAACTCTGGCGGAGCGGCCCGCGCCGCGCCTCCTTTCTGTCAGCCCGGCGTTGCGTTAATCTGGTGCATATGGCTCATTTTACGGCAACTACGGTAAGGATGGGCACGTTTGCTACTGGTGTACAAAACTCCAAGGAGATCACCCACGATCTGAACCTCGTCGGCGCCGACGAGGAGGTGGAGAACTTTGTAAGCAACATGAACGAGCTTGGAGACAGGCTCGGACCGCTCCTCCTGCAGTTCCCGCCCTCCTTCGACGTCGAAGGTATGGGCGTCCTCGAAGACTTCCTCGAACGCCTGCCAGAGGGCTTCCGCTACGCCGTCGAGGTGCGTCACAGGAGCTGGCTCGGCTCGGACCTACCCGAGATGCTCAGCGAGCGTGGCGTGGCCCTGACGCTAATCGACTACCCTAGGATGCCCAGGATGGAGAGGGCGACGGCGGATTTCTCCTACGTCCGCTGGCTCGGCGACAGGCGGGAGTTCCCGGAGGGACACACGCATCTCAAGAAGGAGCGCGACGGCGACCTCAGGTGGTGGTCGGAGGTCGTAGGCCGCTTTCTCGATGAGGGCATGACGGTCTTCGCCTACGCCAACAACCACTACCAGAACCATTCTCCTTCGACGCTGGAGAGATTCCTGGAGATCCGGGGCGGCGGGCGCTGATGGCTGGCCCGGTCATCTTCAGCACAGGCTCGCTCTACCCGTTTGGCCTCGAACGTGTATTCGCCTGGATCTCCGAGACGGGGTACGACGGGGCCGAGATCATGATGGACGAGCGCTGGGATACCCACCAGGAGGACTATCTGAGAGGCCTCGTCGAGAGGCACGGCGTCCCGATACTGGCCCTTCACCTTCCGCTCTATCGCGGCGCCTGGGGGCTTGGCCCCGAGGAGACGCTGGTGCGGGTCGCGCGGCTGGCGAGCAGGATGGAGATACCTGTTGTGGTGGCGCATCCGCCCCCGCCTGGCAGGCCGCTGGAGCGTTGGAAGGCCGGACCCCTGCGCGAGGCGCGGGAACAGGGCGTCATCGTGGCCGTCGAGAACATGCCTCAGAGCAGGGCAGGATCCATCTTCATGGTCAGGCGAAAGAGCTGTTACCAGCCCGAGCACCTCGCTGACGTTGGTGATGTCACCCTGGACACCAGTCACGCCGGGGCCAGCAGGGTCGATCTCCTCAGGGCCCACTCGGTTCTCACGACCCAGCTCCGTCACGTCCATCTCTCCGACTCGAACCTGGAGGTGGGCCGCGACGAGCACCGCCTGCCCGGCAAGGGGCGTCTACCCCTGAAGCCGCTTCTGGCCGCCCTTGGGGCGAGCGGGTATCCTGGTGCGGTGAGCCTGGAGCTGAAGCCCTGGCCGCTGGGGACCCCCGATCCCGAGGTTATCCTGGAGAGGATGCGTGCGGCGCTGCGGTTCACGCGAGAAGGCCTCGACGGGAGTCAGAGTCCCTAATGAAGCGCCTCGCGCGGATGGTAAGCTCTGGCTAGAGATCTCTTCTGAAAGGAGCCAGCGATGATAGACGAGCGGGTCGGCAAGCTTGCAAGGCTACTGGTGGACTATTCTATCGAGGCTGGGGAGGGGATCAGGTCCTCGTCTCCGGGGAGGTGGGCGCAGGACCCCTGATCCGGGCACTCTACGCGCGGCTATTGCAGGTCGGCGCCACTCCGGTTCCACAGGTGGGCCTGCCGGGGATGCAGGAGCTCTTCTTCGAGCACGCGCAAGAGCTGCACTACGAGGAGATCCCAGCGGCCACACGCGCCATCTACGAGGCTGTGGACGCCCAGATCGGGATCCTCGCGCCGAGCAATACCAGGGCGCTCGCGAATGTGGATCCCTCGAAGCAACAGGCTCTCCAGAAGCGGAACAAGCCCTTGAGCGAGATGATGCTGGAGAAGGACCGCTGGGTGCTTACGCTCTTCCCGACGGAGGCGCTGGCGCAGGAGGCCCACATGAATCTCTCCGAGTACGAGGAATTCGTGTTCGAGGCTATGGGGCTGAACGAGATGGACCCTGTCCGCTATTGGAACGAGAAATCCGCCGAGCAGGAACGGCTCATAGGGAGGCTCGAGGAGGCGCGCGAGATACGCATCGTCGGGCCCGAGACGGACCTGACGCTCTCGGTCGAGGGACGTACGTTCGTGAACTCAGCGGGAAGGCGGAACATGCCTTGCGGCGAGGTCTTTACCGGGCCCATCGAGGATTCGGCCAACGGAACGGTGTACTTCGGCGTACCTGCGGCGATAGCAGGGCGTGAGATCTCGGGCGCACGGCTTCGGTTCGAGGAGGGGAAGGTCGTCGAGGCGAGCGCGGAGAAGGGTGAGGAGTACCTGATGAGCCTGCTCGACGCGGACGCCGGGGCCCGCTACCTCGGCGAGCTCGGGATCGGGACCAACTACGGCATCCGCCGGGCGAGCGCGGAGGTCCTGTTCGACGAGAAGCTCGGCGGGACGGTCCACCTCGCCATAGGCCGCTCCTACGCCGAGACCGGCGGCAAGAACGACTCCAGCGTGCACACCGACCTCGTCTGCGACCTGCGCGAGGGCGGAGAACTCTACGCGGACGGGGAGTTGATCCAGGAGAACGGCCGCTTTCTGGAGTTCGACCTCGCTGGTGCGCACGATGCCAGGTGAGGCGATGCTGCGCGTGGGGAACGTCAGGGACGAGGCCGCGATGGAGAGCGTCAGGGACGCACTCGACCGGCTAGGCGTCAACTACGAACACGTGCGCTCCGAGCCCGACGACGACCGTTTTCCCCAGACCGCTTTCTTCTACGTCCCCGACGACTCTGCCGGGGACGTAGAGCGGGCTCTCGCCGGTCTCTCCGGGGAACACGGCTTCGACGCCGAGGTACTTTGAGGGTATGGCCCTGATCCCACGCTGAGCGAAGCGTGGTTGGGGCAGATGTTATTCTGCTGTCTTCATGGTTGCCTTATCGGGGATTCCGGCCAGGGCGGCCCCGGCGATACCGGCATCGTTGTGCATCTCGGCCGCCACCACCTTCGTGCGCGCCGTGAGGTGGGGGAAGAACTTCTCGGACTTCTTGCTTATGCCGCCGCCGATCACGATGAGGTCAGGCCATAGGAGGAACTCGACCCTGTGGAGGTACTCATCGAGACGCCCGGCGTACTCCTTCCAACTCAGGTCATCCCGCTTGCGGGCGCTGTCAGCGGCGCGGTGCTCGGCGTCCTTGCCCCTGACCTCGATGTGCCCGAACTCGGTGTTGGGCACGAGCCGGCCGCCGACGAAGAGGGAGGTGCCTATGCCGGTACCCAACGTGAGCATCAACACGACGCCATCCTGCTCCCTGCCCGCGCCCCAGCGCATCTCTGCGAGGCCAGCCGCGTCCGCGTCGTTGACGACGCTTACAGGAGAGTCGAGCTCACGCTGAAGCGCCGCGCCCAGGTCGAAGCCGATCGCCGCCTTGTCTATGTTCGCCGCCGTCTGGACGACGCCGTCTTTGACTACGGCAGGGAACCCGCAGCCGACGGGGCCTTCCCACCCAGCCTCGCGGACCACCTCGACCGCCGTTGCGACGATCGCCTCGGGCGTGGCCGGTTTGGGAGTCTTGATCCTTACCCTCTCCGTGACAAGCTCGCCAGACTCCGTGTCCACGGGAGCGCCCTTGATCCCCGACCCTCCAACGTCTATCCCGAAAACGTTCATGCTTCCTCCCAAACGGATACCGCCGTCATTCTATACGATCCCACCCTCCCGCCCGAACCTTCCTCCAGACCTCCCGGTGACGCTTTGATGCGGATCAATTGTTTTCTTCGCTCCAGACGTGTATCGTGGCGCCTATGCGGTTATTGCGAATGGCTCTCAATACCAAAGACACGGTACCGAGTGGTGTGAACCGAGCGAGCGATCGGGCTGTGATCCGGGTCCTTGATCTTGTTAAGTCTCTGTCGGGGAGCGTTTGTTCGTGAGTTGGGCGATCTTCCTCGGGGCCTTTGTGGGATCCCTGATCGAGCTTGTCGAGGTCCTTGCGGTGGTGCTTGTGGTCGGCCGGGTCGCCGGCTGGCGCAATGCCCTGGCGGGCGCGGGGAGCGCCGTTGGGCTGGTGGCTGTCGCCGCGCTGGTGGTGGGTAGTGGTCTCGCCCTGATCCCGGCCCGTCCCCTTGAGCTTCTCGCCGGGGTGATACTGCTCGGTTTCGGGCAGGCGTGGGCACGCTCGGTGACGAAATACTACGGCGGGGTTCTCGAGGCGTCAGACGGAGACGATGAGCGACTTCGAGGACAACTGGCTCGGGATGGCGGTCGCGGTGGCTGGGACACCGTAGCCCTGGCGACGGCATTCAAGAGCAGCCTTGTGGAGAGCTTCGAGATCGCCATCGTGGTGATCGGGCTTGGCACGGCCGGAGGGAAGTGGTTCGAGGCGATCGGCGGTGCGCTTCTCGCCACGGTGGTCCTCATCTTCTCTGCGTTCTGGCTCAGGGCATCGTTGGAGCGAGTGCCCGTCAAACCAGCCAAGTTCATCGCGGCGACTCTGCTTATGGGCTTCGGCACCTACTGGCTGGGTGAGGGGCTAGGCTTCGGGTGGCCCGGCGGAATAGCTTCCTTGATCTGGCTGCCTCTGCTCTGGGGTCTCTTTATGGCCGGGGGGGCTGTATTCCTGCGTTCGAGGCGTAGCGAAGCCGCGGAGACGCCAGGATCCCGTGCGCACGGGCCAGAGCCCCCCCAGGGCGGGACATGAGGCTGCGGGCTAGCAGGATCGATCCATGGTAGGGCTGCGTGGCAAGGTGGTCGTGATCACCGGTGCCGGCGGCATCGGTTCGGAGACCGCTCGAGCCTTCGCTGAGGAAGGTTGCTTGGTGGCCCTCTGTGACCGGCTGGAGGATCGTCTCGAGAGCGCGCGCGGGCGACTCGAAGGGTATGACGATGAGGTCTTCACATTGGTTGCCGATGTCTCGGACGAGCTTCAGGTCAGGAACTTCGTTGAGGCGACCGTCGAGCGTTGGGGACGGGTGGACGTGCTGGTCAACAACGCCGGTTACGGGCTGCACAAGCCCTTCCTCAAGACCAGCGTGGATGATATTCAGGCCCAACTACAGACAAACTATATGGGAGTCGTGTACGCCACGAAAGCCGCGCTGGAGCACATGGTGCCGGCCGGTCGCGGCCACATAATCAATGTCGTCTCTGTGGTCGCCAAGCTCCCCGTGCCGAACTCCGGCAACTACGCCGCTACCAAAGCAGCGCTCGATTCGCTCTCTATGACCCTTCGGGCCGAGCTCTCCGAGTACGACATCGCCGTAACGACCGTATACCCGACCGCAGTGCGTAACACCCACTTCTTCGAGACGTCAGGCTCCACGGTCGAAGAGACCTGGGCCAGGCACTTCATGAAGGAGCCGACCGAGATCTCGGCCGCCGTCGTTGGCGCAGCAAGGAGTCTCCGGGCAGAGGTCCATGTCGGAGCCCAGACGCGAATCCTCCCCGTGGTCCGGGCGCTACTGCCGCCGGTTGTCCGCCTGGCTTTACGGTGGATAGCCCGCGTGTATCGTTAGTTCCTGGTGGACCGTCTGATGCAGCTTACGTCCCACGGACGAGGACGCCTCGCAGGTGCCGCACTCCGAGAAGCGCCAGCACGGACACCACGGCGATCCCGGCGTACGCAGCCAGGCGCACCTCCCAGCTAAGCGCGACGCTAGCCCCGAGGGTGACCAGAATGCTGGTGTGGATGATGCCGCCGAAGGCGGTAACGGCCAGGTACTGCATGAAGGGTATTTTGGTCGAGCCCGCAGCGTAACTCAACAGGTTGTATACGGCAGGGAACGTTACCCTGAAGAAGAGCAGCTCGCGCCAGCCGCCGAGGCCACGGTCGAGGACTCTGTTCAGACGGGCCATGCGGCCGTCCCCCGTGAGACGCTCCACGGCGCTCCCTCCCACGTAGCGGGCGGCCAGAAAGCACACGCAGCCGCCGATGACGTCACCGAACAACGAGTAGAAGACGCCGCCCGTGAGCCCGAAGAGCGCGCCCGATGCCGCTTTGAGCGGGACGCCGCTGAAAGGTGCGACGATCGTCGCCGCCGCTTTGGCCGCGACGTAGGTAAGCGGGGCCCAGGGACCGGATTGCTCGACGAGGACCCGCAGCCGCTCGCCGCCACCGAGTACCCCTATGAGTATCGGCAACCCCACGGCGAGAACGACGATCACAACGAGCCTGGCCGCCGTACGCCAGCGCACAGCGCCCGACGATCCTGAGTCCGCCGAATACTCCGGTGTAATTTCGTGCTCTCTAGAGCCCAGCCGTGCTCCCGCTTGCAAAACTCTCAAGGAGCCCCTATCGTTCTAGACTTGATATTGAGACTCATTTGCACATAAAGGATACACGAGAGGGAAGTGAGGGGCAATGAAGCGTTCTATACGGATCGGGTCGGCGGCTGGAGCGTGGCGCGGTCCGATTATCGTAGGCCTGGCCGCACTGATGGTACTCGCGGTGGTTGGGTTCTTCGTCGTCAGGGCGCTCGGTGGCACCGAACAACTTGGGGCCCTAATGGAGCAGGTGCAGACGATTGGTATGGGGATGCGGGATTGGATCGAGCAGTCCGGTCCGTGGGCGCCTCTTACCTACCTTGCGGCGAAGGCCGTCACGTTCATGTTCCTGCCGTGGGCCGGCTACCCGCTCAACGTAGCCTCGGGCGCGCTGTTCGGGCTCTTTTGGGGCGTCATACTCACGGCGCTCGGGGACACGCTGGGCGGCTGCATTCTGTATTGCCTGTCGAGGTGGGCTGGTCGTCCCGCCGTGGCGCGGATCGTAGGCGAGAGTCGGATGGCCCGCGTGGACAGGGTCGTCGACACCGGCCTCGGCGGCTGGCGCGAACTGCTCTTCTTCAGGGTAGTGGTGCCCATACCGTACAATCTGGTCAGCCTCGCCGCCGGTCTGGCTCCCACGCTTACCTTACGCCAGTACGCAACGGTTACCTTCCTGACGGCTGCTCCCAAAGTCTTCACGGTAGGGATCGGGGCCGGCCTGGTCACCGGTGAGTGGATGGAGGTCGCCGTCGCCGGCGCTCTCGTCGTGATCGCCGTGGCGGCGATGCTCACGCTGCCGAGCGTCAGGAAGGCTTTGATGCGCGCCCTGCGGTGGAGGCGGAAGGAGAAGCGAATAGAGGACGGTACAGAACAGGGTACGTGAGGAGGGATTGACGTTGCGCGGCTTCTCGCCGATAGGCCAGGAGGCGGGCTCCGATCAGGCGGAATCTCCGAGCCTCTGCACTACTGCGTCGGCCATCTCGTCTGTCGTCGCTGTCCCGCCGAGATCGCGAGTCTTCGTACCCGATGCCAGGGTGTCTTCGAGTGCGTTGAGGACCCGGGTGCCTGCGTCGGGGAAGCCTGCGTGGTCGAGCATCATGGCGCCGGCCCAGATCGCGCCCGCAGGGTTTGCTGCGCCCTCGCCAGCGATATCCGGGGCCGAGCCGTGGATGGGTTCGAACAGGGAAGGGTACGTTCCTTCCGGGTTTAGATTGGCAGAGGGTGCGATCCCGATTGCCCCGGCGATGGCTGCGGTCACCTCGGAGAGCAGGTCGCCGAAGAGGTTGGAGCCGACGACGACGTCGAAGGACCGCGGGTCGAGCACGAGCCTGGCGGCCAGGGCGTCGGCGTGCATCAGGGAAGCTTCGACCTCGGGGTAGTCAGAGGAGATCTCGCGGAAGATCTCATCGAAGAAAGGCATCGTAACGCTTATACCGTTCGACTTGGTCGCGCCGACCAGGAGACCCCTTCTGGCCTTCGCCTCCTCGAAGGCGTAACGGATTATCCTCTCCACGCCGCGCCGGGTAAAGATGCTCTCCTGGACGGCGATCTCGTGCGGCGTCCCCCTGTACACGCGGCCGCCGGAGTCAGAGTACTCTCCCTCCGTGTTCTCCCTGACGACGGTGATGTCGAGGTCGTTCGGTTCCGCGAGCGGGCTCTTCACACCGCGCAAGAGCCTTGCCGGGCGCAGATTTACGTACTGGTCGAAGGTGCGCCTTATGGGGAGGAGAAGCCCCCAGAGGGAGACGTGATCCGGCACCGTGGGCCAGCCGACGGCGCCGAGGTAGATCTCATCGAAGGCAGCCAGGGTATCGAGGCCGTCTTCAGGCATCATCCGCCCGTGCTCCAGGTAGAACTGACAGTTCGACTAACACCATAATCATCAGGATTTGCGCAGATCACAGGGAAATATCCTTGGTGTAGCCATCGATTGTTGCCCTTCGTCTCTAGATACGTGAATCTGCGTAAGGATAGACGAGCAGGGAGATCAGCCGCAAGGCAAACGTTGCGCCCACCACAGCGAACCCTTGTTGGCATCCTAAATGGTGTGCGATTTATTGGCACCAGTCGATATCTGTTGCACGCTCGTGATGATGATTCATAAGTACAGGAAGGACGTTTCGAGATGGTACTATGTGCGACTAAGTACAATCTCATGGGGATACCAACGCTGCTGGGAGTATCTAGTCTCGGTGCACGCACAACAATGAGAAGGGCCTTGGATGCTAATCGATGTCACGTGACAAGCACCCCACCAGAGGCACGAGGATCCATCCTAAGAGCCTGCGATTGCCTTTGAGGGGTCGTCCCCCTCAGGAACACAGGAGCGAATAAAGGCTCCATTTGCAGGTACAATATGCTCGTCTTACTTCTCAACGCCTCTCCTCTTCGAGTACGGGAGAGGCTTATTGAACCAAGTGCGTGGCAGGTGTGAGCTGCGAACTACTTCGCCTTACTCGGCCTAAGAGGCTGGACGA
>JBPCIR010000140.1:0-4718 GCA_051006095.1 Rubrobacter sp.
CTCGCCCTCGTCACTGAGGGCGGCACGATCCTCTGTAGATATGGGCTCGAATGGTTCGATGACTAGTGTCGCCGTTTTCCTGGTCTTCTCGACCTTCCAGGCCCCGCGCACGAAGCCGTCGATCAGGAACGTGGCCCTGACCCTGGCCGCCGAGAGAAAGACCTTCTTACGGTGCTCGTCGGAGATAACACGCCCCCTGTCGGCGTGGGAGAGCACGAGGTTGTCGTAGTCGGGTACGAATCGGGGCGGGGCCGGGGTATCCTCTGGGGGCAGCGCTGCGTCGGGCAGATCGAGCAGCTCGTTTCCTCTTTCGTCGCGGAACGTGCGCAACTCCGCCCTCAACTCTTCTACGGGCTGCTTCAATTGCATCCTGCCAGACCACGTCTGCACATCCCTCACCATCGCCGGTCCGAACGCCGCGAGATACTTGAGTACGAGCCGGCGCGGGTCTTCTGAGCCCGAGAGCGCCCTGCCGAGCCACCGCTCGGCGGTAGTAAAGGGCGCCTTCCCCGAGTAGCCCCACACGCCGCCCGAAGGGACCTGTACGAGCGGAAGACTGGTCCTCACCGCATATGCTAGGGCTGATGGGTCCCTGTCCGGTTCGAGCTCGGATAGCAGGGGTCGCAGGTCGGCGAAGGGGTGCGGCTCTCTCTCGAAGTACTCTCTCGCAGCCCCGACGAGCCTGTCGACGTCCAGCCCATCCAACCGTTTTCCGGCGATGGAGTTCATGGAGCGGGTGAGCGCCGGCTGCAAGGCGGGACGCAGCAGCAGGTAATCCTCCGCCGTCATGAGGTGCAGCGTCGCGCGCATCAGGGTCGCCCTTACTACCTGCCTCTCCTCCATGAGTCGTGTGAGATCCTCCCGCCTGAAGTCCCTGAGGCGGGTCCACAGGCCGACGTAGGGAGGGCTCGTGACCTGGGCCTGGAGACCGGCCAGACGCTCTACGGCATCGAGGACGAGGATAGCCTGCCTGTCGAGCAGCATCTGTCGGGCGAGGGTCGCCCGGTTCAGCTCGCGGAGCGTCAGAACACGATCCACCGCACTCACCAGGGCAGGGGCTCCCCGTCGCGGAAGAAGCCGCCGGTAACAAGCGCCACCCCCGAAATGCCTCGCTCTTGAGCGGTCACAGAGATCTCCTTTCGCCCCTCTAATAGACTCTCCAGTCTCCTTATTCTACGAGTAGCGAAGGACCTCGCCACCCAGTTCTCGTGAGCCTCCGTCGCGCCCTACGAACAGCGAGGCACCGACCACGGCGCGTAGTCCCGTGACCCCGGTCTTCGCCGGTGCCATAATGATGAACTCTGAGGATACAGAGGAGGAACACGAATGACCGACGACAAGAACGAGGTGAAGGGCGAGGCCGAGCCCATCAACTGGGCCTGTACGAACTGCGGCTACCGGGTCGAGGGCGAGCTGCCCGAGAAGTGCCCTGAATGCGGCGCCGACAGGGAGATGTTCGACCAGGTGCCGGTGCCAGGATACTAGGCTACAGGCAGCAGGTTTCAGGCTTCAGCAGATGACGCTCCTCCGGGCGAATCTTCTGGCATCATAGCGTCTCCAAAGGGACCATTCTGGCAAACGTTCCCTTTCCCTTCCGCGCCGCCGGGCCGCGGCCAGCAGGGCCTTCACCTACTGGCTGCTCTAGAAACTCCAGTCCTGAACAAGCTGGTCTCTAAAGACGTCTATATCTTCGGATCCCCTGGCGGCCTTATTCTCCAGGCGGGAGATGACCTCGGCGACGGTCTCGTCGGTCGCGGCCATACGTTCTGCGAGGGTGCGGCCGATCTCGTAGACGAGCTTACAGGCTGCCGGGGAGTCGGCGTCGAGCATCTCGAGGAGCCGGTCCCTGCCGACGCCTTGCGCCTCGACCCTCGTAATCGCCTCGACGCTCGCTGCGGCCCTGGGTTCGGTGAGGAGGCCCATCTCGCCGACCACGGTCGGCGCCTCGATGATCGCCAGTCGTTGCCGGCGTCCAGGGATGACGCTCTTGTAGACCTCGACGGTTCCGGCACTGATTACATACAGTCGTTCCTCCGGGGCGCCTTCTTCGAAGATCCTCTGCCCGGCCTCGAAACTCACCGGCTCTGTAAGCTCCTCGAACTCGGCCCGCTCATCCTCGTCCAAATGCTTGAAGATCGGCACGTCCCTGAGGTCTGGTCTCTCTCGCATAAAAAGGGTCTCCTCTACACGGACCAATCTGTGATCAGCCTGTCGCGGAAGGCCTCCATGTCGGTCTCTCCCTTGGTCTCGAGCTCCCTGATCGCCTCCACGACCTCTTCGTCGAGACGCGTAAGCCTCCTCGCGAGGGTGCGGGCGATGCGGTAGGAGAGTTTGAACGCAGCAGGCCTGCCTTCTGCGACCATGCGCCTGAAGGTGTCGCGCGGAATCCTTATCGCCTCGACCTCACCAACGGCACTGACCGTCGCTGACGCGCCGCTCTCCGCGAGAAGCCCTCTCTCCCCAACGACCGTACGCCCGCGCGAGGCGTCGATCTCGGCCAGGAGTCTGCTCCTTCCTCCAGGCAATCCCTTTCTGACCTCGACGGTGCCAGAGGTGAGCACGAACAGGCTCCCCTGCTCAGCACCCTCCTCGATGACATTCTCGCCGGGGCCGAAGGAGACGGGCTCAGATGCCTCCGCAAACTCTTCCCGCTCCTCTTCGGTCAGGAACTCGAAGAACCTGACCCCCCGAAGCGTCTCCTCCATCTTCCATCACCCCTTCAGCCTCGAAGCGCTAGGCAAGATTATACGCCTGCAGTCACTCTCGGGGGCGTCCTGAATGTCCGTTAGTAGAGAAATCCTGATGCCTGACACCCTGTACAAAGAGAAACGAGCGCGGCTCTCTTGCCGCGCCCGCTCTCTTGCCTCGCCGACAGGTTGGCGAAGGTTCCTAGTTTAGAACCTCTACGTCAACGTAGTCGACGCCGGTGTAGGTAAGCCCGATCTCCTCGGCTGCCACAGCGGAGAGATCCAACTCCCTGCCACCCGTGTAAGGTCCACGGTCCGTGACCTCGACGACCACGGAATAGTCCCCGTAAGTCACCAGCAACTTCGTGCCGAAAGGCAGGTACGGCGACGCCGCCGTGTACTCGCTGTAGGGCTCGAAGACGTCCCCACTCGCCGTCAGATTGCCTTCCAGCCCAGGTCCGTACCAACTCGCCAGCTGGGTGTCGGCCATGGCATCATCCTGAAAAGCGGCCAGCGATACGGCGAACGCACCGGCCACCAATAGCATCTTGAGAAAAGACTTCAAGGAGTCCCCCTCCAGTTCGTTTGCACAACAAGCCCAAGACCTTACTACGTTACAATCGAGTTACAAGCCACTACATATCGTCTTTAACGTCTATTTGTGAAGCAGTTACATAGACGGCGAACGTAGACCTATATGGTATCAGCGACGCTTCTTGCCTACATATGGTGGTTTTCTGCTGTGTGGTTGCTGTTTGGGATATGGGCGTACGCGGGGATTATTGCCCTTCGTCGAGCGAGCGCCTGTAGCGTTGGATGCGGGCCTCGAACTCGGGGAGCTTGCGGTCTGCGGAGCGTTGGGCTCCGCGGGGCATCTTTCCGCTGGCGGCGAGCTTTGTGAAGGCCTCGCATACTCTGAGGGCTTCCGTGGGGTTGTGGCGGCTTTCGTAGACGGTGGCGAGGCGCTCGTAGGGATGGCTGCTGACGAACTCCTCGCGGATGCTGATCTCGTAGAGGTTGATGGCCCGCTCGGTGTCGCCGCCATTGACGGCCAGTTCGGCCTCCTCGTTGCGTTGCATCGCGGCCTCGAAGTTGCGGAGCGGGTCCTCTTCCGTCCCGATCCTCGCCCTCTCCTCGTCTTCGAGCCCGTAGAGTGGGGACGACTCGCCCGTCGGCCGAGTCGTCCCGCCGAAGATGTCCCGCAGACGCCTGAAAACCAAGCTCTTCCCTCCCGATACGAGTACCGAAGTATAACCGCGCTTGTCAGCGTGTCAGCATTTTGTCTTGGCTGACACGCTGAAGTGCTAACATGCTTTATTCTCTGCCCGCCGGCACCTAGTCAGGAGGGACTACGTTGGGCTACGAGTTCGCGCGCTATCTCAAAATAAGGGGGGCCTGGGGCGCGAGCTGGTCCCCTGATGGGGCGAGGGTCTCTTTCCTGACGGAGATCACCGGCGTACCCCAGGTGTGGGAGGTCGCCGCGGAGGGTCCTTCCTGGCCCGAGCAGCTCACCTTTCACGAGGAGCGCATCTCGGGCGCCCTTTACTCGCCGAAGGAGAACAGGCTCCTCTTCGGCATGGACGCCGGCGGCAACGAACGTTCGCAGCTCTTCCTCCTCGAAGAGGGCATGATCGAGGACCTCACCGGCGCCCCTGAAGCCATTCACTACCCTGGGGGTTTCTCGCCCGACGGAAGGCGCATCGCGTATACGGCGACCCGCCGCAACGGGACGGACTTCGATGTGTTCGTCCAGAAACTGTCCGAGGGCGAGCCCGAGACGGTCTGGGAAGTCTCCGGCTACCACACGGTGGCGGATTGGACTCCTGATGGAGGAGCCCTGATCGTCTCCCGCCACCACTCCAACGTGAACAACGACCTGTACAGACTGGACCTCGAAACCGGCGAGGCGACGCTCCTGACCCCCCATGAGGAGGACGCGAGGTTCACCGGCGCGAACGTGACGCCCGACGGCGAAAATCTCTACCTGGCGACGGACTGCGACGGGGAGTTTTTGCGTCTCGCCCGCCTCGA